>DATBWE010000108.1:0-3577 GCA_036514975.1 Bathyarchaeia archaeon | reverse complement strand
GTTCTATCGAGAGCGGCGACTTTTGTTAGCTCGTGGACTTTGTAATGCCGACCTGGTCCACGAGGAAGTGGCCTAGGTACGTCGGTATGCTTACTTCCCACCATCGTATCCATTTCCTCTCATTGGACGCGTTTCGGATTGACTGCAGCATTCGGAGGATATTGTCGCTGACGCGTAGACCCTTCACGGGTCGACCCAGTCTTCCGTTCTCGATAAGGAACATCGCGTCCCGGGGGATGGTGGAGAAGTCTCCGGTCTGGTAGTTCTGAAATCGGGTGTACCAGTTGTTGGTTATGTATAGCCCGTCACCAGCTTCCTCAAACAGCTCCTCACGCGTCATGTTTCCAGGCTCCGCCACGAGACATGTAGGAGTTGGAATTATCATGCCAAAGTCCGAGTCCCAAACGGCGTTGCCGGTGGGCGATGTTTTGAATTTGGCGGCTGTTCTTGAATCGTGGACGAGTGTCTTGAACGTGCCTTTTTCGATGAGGGGGTTGACACGTGAAGGATGACCTTCGTCGTCGAAGGCCATTGCGCCCGGCGCGTTTGCTCTGAGACGGTCGTCTGTCAGTGTCAGCTGTTCGGAGGCAACTTTCTGTCCTAGCTTGTCGCCTAGAAACGAGAAGCCTGCTTCGACGGCGAAAGCGGAGGCTGAGAAGGCTACTGAGTTGATCAGGTTGCCGAATATCGACGGTCCGAATACCACGTTGTACTTTCCCTCTTTTCCCTGTTCGGGTTTGAGGCTGGTCTTTGCAAAGGAGCCTGATTCTTCACCGGCCTTGGTTGGGTCGAAGTCTTTCAGGGTGGTGGAGACGGATATTCCTTGGCCGCTGGCGTCGTCTTCTGTGAAGCTTCTCATGGACAATTCGATCATGGTCTGTTCAGTTGAGGCTTCAATGCCGGTTGAGGTGTTCAGGGATTTTCGCCAGTGGTAAGAGGACAGTACTCCTGATACCCGTTTCGAGCCTGCGTCGAGAGAGGAGTTTATGGCCGATTCCACATAGTCGGTAAGTTCTCCTTCCAGCTGCGGTATTTTGGAGTCGTGGATTCCTGAGATCTGCTTGTACTGGAAGGGTCCCTTGGACAGGTGGCTCTCCACGGCCTCCGGGAGCGCTTTGACCGCGCTCAACATTTGGCTGATGGTCTTGTCGATTGTAGTGGTGGAGGTGTCGCTGAGCCGGCTTGCTATGCTGCGGGTTCCGAAGCCCAAGTAGATTACGGGACTGACCACGTCCCACGTCTTGACCACGGTTATGGAGTTGTTGCTGAACCGTACCATCCGGCGTTTCTCGACTTCCACCTGGCCCATCACGTCGGTGGCCCCTGCTTTCAGCCCGCGTTTGACAATCTCGCGGGGAAGGTCTTGCAAGATCGATTGGGTCGTCTGGACTGTGGACTGCATTAGGCTGCGCCTCCGAGCCTGATTTTTCGGAGTCGAATTGACGGGCCTCCCTCGTATACTGGGGCGCCTTGTGACGGGTCTCCTTTTCCACATGTGCCCGCGTCGAACATCATGTCCTTCCCGGCCGCGTCGACGCTGCCGTAGAGGCCTGGTGTTGTCATTTCGAGGGTGGGGTTTCTGACGAAGTTCTTCACCTCACCGTTCTCGATGAGGTACGCTTCGTGCCCCACGTAACGTTCGTTGTAGCGTTTGTCGTCTATGTTCCATTCCATGAAGGTCTTCATGAAGACGCCGTGATGAACGTCTTCGAGTAGTTCTTCGAAGGAGTGGTCGCCTGGTTCCATGTAGGTGTTGGCCATGCGTACGATGGGTTCGCGGTCGAAGCCTACTGAACGAGACGAGGCGTTGCTGTCTGTGTTCAGTTCTGCAGCGGTTTCGCGGTTGTGGAGGAAGCCTGCAATTTTTCCGTGGTCGATAAGTACCCGTCTACGTGCTTTGACGCCTTCATCGTCGTAGTCGTAGTAGCCGTAGGAGTTGGGAAGAGTGGGGTCGTCTACGACTGTGACGTGTTCCGAGCCGACCTTGAGCCCTATCATGTTGGGCTTGAGGTAGGACTCTCCGGCCTGGGCCGCTTCTCGTCCTAGGATCCTGTCGGCTTCTTGCGGGTGTCCGCAGGACTCGTGGCAGATAATTCCGACAATTTCAGAGCCGAGTACCATGTCAACCTCGTCCCTGGGCGGTTTCTCGGCCTTCTCTAGAATCTCGCTCATCATCTTCGCCTCGTCCAGTGTGGCCTCAGCTACGTTCCACTGTTTCATGACTTCCCAGCCGCCGCTCTGGCCTTTGGTGTACCAGCGCTGTATCGAGCCCTTGTCCGAGACGCCGGTGAGGAGGGTGAAGAACCGGAGGCGTGGAACTGTTCCATGTATCATTGCGCCTTCCGAGTTGACGAAAATCTTCTCCTCCGTCTCGCCCATCAGGTCGAAGAAGCGTGCGACGAGTTTCATGTTGAGCGGGGCGGAGGTGACAGCTTTCTCGGTTTCTTTGAGAACTTCCATCTGTTCCTCGACGCTTGCGTCTTCCAACGGGATTTGTGGTTTGACTGCCCAGTTGGCCGTTGTGTTGCTGATGCCGGCCATTTTGATGGGCGATTTGACTAGGCGGGCTGACATTTTCGCGGTCCGGTAGGCTGACTCGACTGATGACCGTACTGATTCTCGGGTCATGGTGTTGGTACAGGCGAACCCTAGGGCGCCGTTAGCCAGGACCCGTGTTGCTATGCCTGATTTTTTGACGAAGCCTGCGGGGTCGGGGACGCCGTTTTTGAAGCCGAGGCGTAACCCCTCGTTTCGCTGGAATCGGGCTTCGGCGTACTGGGCTCCAAGGCTGGTGGCGGTGCTGACAGCGTACTTGACGAGGTCTTCCAAGACTTACAACTCGAGGATTTGGAAAATCGGGCTGGGAGGGTCCTGTGATAAAGCTGACGGCAGAACCTATCTGCACATCAGTGTCCTGGGTTCTGGAGAGTTGAGTTTGGATTGGTGAGTGTCAGCTTTTACGGTGGAGCCGGGGAGGTGGGTGGTAACAAGATTCTGGTCGAGGACCGGGGTTCGAAGCTTCTTCTCGACTTTGGGATGAACCTGTCGGAGCGGGCGCGTTTCTTCTCGGAGCCGTTCCTCTCACCCCGGGACGAGCTGGGTATGATCGAGCTAGGTATTCTGCCTGGGATCGACGGGCTTTACCGGGGTGACGGGGAGGCGGCTGTTGATGGGGTGGTGTTGAGTCATTCTCACATTGACCATTCGATGTGTGTGTCGTTGTTGAACCGGAGGATTCCGGTTTATTGTGGGGAGACGACTCGGATGATTATGGAGGCGTTGTCTACTGTTAGGCCTGCTGGGTTTGAGAATGACCTGGAGGGGGTTGAGTTTCGCACTTTCAGAACCGGGGACAGGGTCAAGGTCGGCGCGTTGGAGGTTGAGCCGGTCCATGTGGACCACAGTGTTCCGGGGGCGTATGGGTTTGTGGTTCACACGTCTGAAGGCGCGTTGGCGTACAGTGGGGATTTTCGGGCGCATGGGCCGAAGGCGAGCATGACGTGGGGTTTCGCTGGTAGGGCGGCGGAAGCTGGGGCGGAGGTGTTTCTCTGTGAGGGGACGAACCTTGTTCGTGGGG
>DATBWE010000107.1:0-2192 GCA_036514975.1 Bathyarchaeia archaeon | reverse complement strand
GGAAGGGCGACAACCTAGCAAAGAAGAGCAGCAACACCGCGTGGTACAAAGGACCAACCATATTCGACGCTCTAGACCAGTTCATAGCTCCCGAAAAGCCTCTCAAGAAGCCTCTCCGAGTTCCAATCCAGGACGTCTACTCCATCACTGGAGTTGGCACCGTTCCTGTCGGACGCGTTGAAACAGGGGTCTTGAAGGACGGCGACAAAGTCATCTTCATGCCCTCAGGCAAGATCGGAGAGTGCAAGTCCATCGAAACCCACCACGTCCGCATGCAGAAGGCTGAGCCCGGAGACAACATCGGCTTCAACGTCAGAGGCGTCGCCAAGAACGAGATCGGACGCGGCCAGGTCATGGGCCACCCCGACAATCCGCCAATCATAGCCGACGAGTTCATCGGACAGATAATCATAATCTTCCACCCCACAGCCATAGCCGCAGGCTACACTCCAGTTCTGCACGCCCACACTTCCACGGTGGCGGTGACCTTTGAGGAGCTGATTCGGAAAATCGACCCGCGAACCGGCCAGATCGTAGAAGAGAAACCGTCATTCCTCAAAGTGGGCGACAGCGCAATAGTCAAGATGAAACCTCTACGCCCACTGGTCTTAGAAGCCTTCCAGGATATCCCAGAACTCGGAAGGTTCGCCATCCGAGACATGGGCGCCACCATCGGAGTCGGCGTGGTCAAAGAGATCACTGCCAAAGGCGTCGCGAAAGGAACCTAAGACCTAGCACACTCCGTCCTTTCTAGTTAGAAATGACAGCGGAGCGTACCAAGGTTTTTAACCGGACCGGCGGCGGCTGTCGAGTTCCGGCTATGAAGGTATCTTGGAATGGTCTCGAAAGCTAGAATACGCCTGTCCAGCACGGACCCCCAGGATATCAACGCCATCTGTAGCGAGATCAAAGAAATCGCCGAGAAGACAGGGGTCAAGCTGAAGGGTCCGATACCCCTTCCGACAAAGAAACTCCTCGTCCCCACCCGAAAGTCGCCAGCGGGTCAGGGCACTCACAGTTTTGACAAGTGGGAGATGAGGATTCACAAGCGCCTCATCGACGTGGACCCTAACGAACGGTTTCTAAAACGGCTGATGAGGATTCGAGCGCCTGACGACGTGTTTATCGAAATAGAGCTCCTCTAATCGTTAGAACGTGTCTATTGAAATACGAAGTTCGAAGGATCCTTCGCTAGCCTAGAATTCTGCTGGGACGCCGGGTCCGTATGTTATCTCGATGTTTGCCGCAGCTGTGTTCCCCAATCCCGGTAAGGGGTAGTCTTGCAGGCGGGCTTCTGGGTTCCCGTTGACAGTCATTACAATGCTACTAGGTGCGTCTCGTCTGAATGTGATTGTCAATGTGGGATGATTGTGGTAGTAGGTCCCACTGCCAGAGACGCAGATGTCGAGGTAGGAGGGTAGGGGGTGGCTGGATCGGAATATTCCGCTACTGTTGAACTCCTTCCCCCATAATCGGAAGAAGTCTCCGATAGTGTAGACCGGATGTGAGGCGTCGTCGGGCTCCACGTGAATCGTCCCGCTCCCATCATGAGTGTGGAGAGGCCGAAGGCATGGTGAAGTGCCGACGTTCGACGGTATCACCTGGTTCTGCTCGTTGCCGGTCGAAAGGGAGTAAACGCCCACGGTGATCACCGCGATCAACACGACGGCGATCGCAATGCTGGCTATCGCCCTGCGACGGCGTTGCTTCCGGACCCCCTCCATTATGAGCTTCTTTCTAGACTGTGACAGGCCGGGGCTCCCCTAAGTTGAGGAGTAATGCTGGAACCGGTCAATAATACCTTTCGGGGCCAAGTTATTTGTGGTCCTCTTGTTGAGGTCGTCTTGCGGGGGTACCAGAGTCAGGTCAAACAATCTGGCCATATGGGCGGGTCGCGCTTTGGCTCTAGCATGCGCGCGCCACACTCAAGACCCATAATGCGGGAGACGTGAAGGGCACGTTTCTGGCAGGCGCGGGTGTGTTATCCCGTGGCGTAGGCCTTCGTGGGTTCGAATCCCACCCCCCGCACCAGGAGCGTTACCCAGTAAGTCCCAATCTTAGCATTGAAAAGGGCCGTGAAATCCCGAACCGGTGAGGGACCCTAGAGTAGTCACTCAGAAATTCCTTCATTTGAGAGGGCCCTGTTCCTGTCCTCGGCCCTTGCTGGAGTCGGAGACGGAATCCAAATCATT
>DATBWE010000106.1:0-2071 GCA_036514975.1 Bathyarchaeia archaeon | reverse complement strand
GCAAGGCCCCTGCTGGAAGAGAAGCGAGTGGTCCATGTTGGCTCGCGAGCGCTGGACCCGGGCGAAGACGAGGCGATACAGAGTACTGCCTCAGTGTTTGATGCTGAAGAAGTACGGAAGAAGGGAGCGAGGGAGGTTGCTCGTCAGACTGCGAAGGTTCTAGACGAATCTTCTGACTGGATTATTGCGCACTTGGACGTTGATGTTCTGGACCCTTTGATAATGCCAGGGGTCAACTTTCCAGAGTCAAACGGCCTAACAGATATCGATGTTCTCCAAATACTCAGAGAAATCAGGTCCACGGGAAAATTGCGAGCCATCGACTTTACGGCCTATAACCCGCTCAATGATAGGGACGGCCGGGGGCGCTCACTTCTACTCGACCTCGCACCCAAGCTAGTCGGCCAATAGGTGCAATTGGCTTCCCGGGCCCAGGTATCTTTATCGGTATGTGTGCTAGGTCCGAGTTCAACTTTGAAACCTTCCCTAACGGTTCTCGTTGCAGCAGCTACGCTCCTAACCCTCATCACGTTATCAACGCCTGCGCAGGCCATCACTTACGGAACAGTGGACACCGAGCACACAAATGTCGGGTCCATACTCGCCGACTTTCCAGGCTTCGGCTGGATTCAATGGTGCTCCGGGACGCTATTGAGCGAACGGGTCTTTCTCACAGCGGGCCATTGCACGGATGGACTGCTGGCTTTCAACATACCGGCGGAGAAGGTGCGGGTCAGCTTCTCTCTCAACATCTTCGCAAAGACAGCGAAATGGCTGAAGGTCGAATCCTACATGAACCATCCCGACTACAACTGGGGACCAACCTCAAACCCACATGATCTAGGAGTTGTGGTGCTTGCGAAGCCGATCCATAACCTTGCGCCCGCGAATCTCCCACCAGAGGGGTACTTGGATTCGCTAGAAACTGCCGGTCTTCTCGCGGCCACGAAATTTGCGGTTGTTGGTTACGGGTCCGACCAGAATGGAGAAACGGACGGGTTCCGAAAGATCGCCTTCTCTAGATTCCTCTCATTGCACGACGCGTGGCTGTACATGATACAGAATGTCCACACGGGTGATTCGGGAACATGCCACGGCGACTCGGGAGGTCCTACGTTCGATACTCGCGGTGCGGTTGAGTATCTCGTGGCTGTCACCTCGTGGGGCGATGCACGGTGCGTAGCAACAGGCATCAACTACAGAGTGGACCTGGCCAGCTCGCTGGCTTTCATCAACCAGGCAATTGCTGAAAACGCCTAGCCAAACCGAGGGATTTCCGGCTGTCCTCAGAGAGGAGGACACAGGCTATGCCAGGCAGACACTAGGTTTTGAACTACTTCAGCCGTAGTGCAGGTAGGGGGACTCGCTGCTTTCTGAACTGTATGCCTTTTCCAGGAACAACGACGAATTCCATCTCTGACATCGATATGTGGCGATTGGCCATTTTCCTCACGCTGAGAAGTCTGGTCGTCGAGCTTCCTGTTTTCTGAAGGTTTAGCATGATGACGCCATCCGCTAGGGCCTCCGTCTTCAACCTCCCTTCTTCGGGAATCGATCCCCTTGACGCTATGAAGATGAACCTTCCACCACCGTTCTTTACCTTGGCCCCTATGACTTGAAGGAAGTTTATGCAGTCCTTGGCCTCCGCAGCGTTGAAAATGGGCGTGACAGAATCGAGGAGGATGGAGGGCAACGCCTTTGACTTTTCGAGTATTCCTGTGACGCGTATGCTGACTTCGGTGAAATCAGTCGGGTCTTGGACGTCGCCTTCGATACCGGCAAGGCTAGAGTAGCAGTCGAGAATTGTGAGCTGCCCGTTCTCCAAGTAATTCGTGATGTCCCAGCCCATGTCAAGCATTCTCTTCTTGATTTCAGAGGGAAACGCATCGTAGGAGAGGAGTCCCACTGATTTTCCTGCGATCAGGTCACGATACGCCAGTTGCAGCCCAAGCGTGCTCGCTCCCGCGCCCGGGTCTCCCGTTATCATCAGGGTTATAGGAGGAGCAATCTCTCCGCCGGCCAGGTGGAACAACGTCTCGAACGGGGCGCTGGATCTGTTGAATCTTTTGAC
>DATBWE010000105.1:0-7809 GCA_036514975.1 Bathyarchaeia archaeon | reverse complement strand
GAAAACTCGCCCGAATCACGCCCGATTCCGCAAAACAACCCCAGGATTCTAGACCCCGACATTCCACGCGGGAATCCTCCACCATGTTTATCTGGATAGACCCTCGTCACGAAAATGGTCCAAGCCCGTTCCAGCCGATACGCGGGGAAAATCGCCTAAAACAAGCCCGCACAGAAACCACCCTCGACAAAGAGGGGAGTCTGACTACAGAATCCCGCGCCGCAAAACACCCGGGAGCTACGGCACACCCCCCTGAAGAATAACAGCCAGCCTAGAAGAGTCAATGTTTCCCCCCGAGACAACCGCCACCGTCTTACCATGTCCCGCTTTCCCAGCCAGCGCCGCCGCCACAGATGCCGCCCCCGCCCCCTCAGCCACAACACGGCTCCGCTCCACAAGAAGCCGCACCGCCGACGCAACCTGCGCCAGAGACACCACCAGCGACCCCTTGAGGAGACCTTTCACCACCTCCCAGACCTCAGGAAGAACACTCTTCGCCCCAATCCCGTCCACAAAACTCGGCACACGGTCGACCTCCTGGGCTGAACCCGCCGAGAACGACGCAGCCAGCGGGGAAGCCGTCTCCGGCTCCACCCCGTAAACCCCCACCCTCGGCCTCTTCGCAACGATGGCGGTAGCTATTCCAATCGAGAGCCCGCCCCCCCCAAACGGAACAAGTACCAGTTCCACGCCCGGCAGGTCCTCCAGTATCTCCAGCCCAATCGTCCCATTCCCCGCAATCATCCCCTCATCGCTGAACGGATGGACGAAGATCCTCCTATCCAAGGGAGCATAATGGTGGTCCGTGACAACCCTCCAGACATCGTCGAACGGTAGCCGAATGATCTCGGCCCCAAACCTCTTGACCGCTTCCAGCTTAGTCAGGGCAGCATCATCCGGCACGATAACCGTGCACGGTATCCCGTTCCTCTGAGACTGCCAGGCAAGCGCCTGCGCCATGTTCCCCGCGCTAACAGTGTAAACTCCACGGCGCTTCGCCTCAGGTCCCAGCTGCGCCACCACATTGCTAACGCCCCGGACCTTGAACGAGCCAGTGGGCTGAAGATTCTCCAGCTTAAGGTAAACCTCGGCACCATCGTCCAAGGTCAACGGAACAAGAGGAGTCCTCAACACCGCACCCCTAATCCGGGACGCCGCGGCTTCGATCTCAACTACAGTAACTGGCTTCAACGGTGGAATAATGAGCCACCCTAGCGGTTGACATGCGAAATCGTCAAACCTCTTAAGGATTCGACTCTCAGGGCAACACGGTGCCCGCTGTGAAAAAACAGGCCGTAAGAGGCGACAGTGCTCCTACAGGCCTTCCGTTTTCGCCCGGGATAAAACTAGGAGACCTAGTATTCATTTCCGGACAAGGACCAATCGACAAGAACGGCAAGATTGTCCAAGGAGACATCAGCGCCCAAACCAGGCTAACCCTAGAGAACTTCAAACGAGTCACAGAGGCCGCAGGGTCTGGTATGGAAGATGTCGTCCAGACAACGGTATACCTGAAGAACCTAGACGACTATGCAGTGATGAACGAGGTCTACGCGTCATTCTTTCCCGAGCCCCGTCCTGCCCGAGCAACCGTTCAAGCCGGCCTCTTATTCGGAATGCTTGTCGAGGTTCAGGGAATCGCCTACATCTCCGACAAATGAATGACCATAGACACGAACCCTGATGTGCCCATGCCTGCGGCTTATCGGCCCGGCAGTAGCGGCTGAACCGCCTGGGCCGAAACAGGGACCGGAACTCTTTCTCCCAGAATCCTATTCAGGAGCCTGCAGTACACCGGGACAGGGTTCTGCTTCCTCAAAAGGTAAGAGAAATGGACCCCATTCGCCTCAAGCCTAAGCGCCTCATACGTCTCCACAGCGGCCACAAGGCCCGCCGACGCGTCGCCCCCCAGCCCTCTCTTCAGCCCTTCAGGAACAGGTATCCCGAACCTCCTGCCAACGTAAACCAGGTTCTCAAGACTGTGAGGAATCGAGACTTGGGTTAGCAGTGGAGCCTTCAGCCCCGCCGAGAACAATCTGTCCCTGTGGTCCAGCACGATTCCTGGGTCAAAGGCCGTATTGGTCAGAACAAAGCTAGCTCCCGCATCAACCCTTCCCATCGTTCTTGAGACCTCGTTCTCCACATTATTCGCGTACTGATTAGTGATGGCTCCTATGGAAAGGTCTCGACCGTATTCTAGGGACACCCGGTGAATCAGGCTGTCGGTCCTCGCGAACTCATACCCGTCCCGGCCGGACTTGGAGGGATCTCCATACACCGCAAGAATATTCTCCAGCCCGTAGTCCACCAGCCTGGAGATTCCTGGCAGGTCATCGCTGCGACAGTCTCTACATGTCAGAGATGGAACAGCCTCAATACCTGCTCTCCTCACCATGATGGCCGCGGCGATGCTCCGTTGCTGGGGCGTAACGGTGAAGCTTGTCGGATAGCTTGGGTCGTGGGAACCGTTCCTCAGCGCAGGAACCGTAATCGCGTCCAGGCGGCCTCTAAGCAGTGACAGCTCACCAGGACTAACCCTGTCAGGAATCAACTCCGCAGTAATGAGCCTCCGCCTTCCTGCCTCGTCGCCTATCCTCACACGTAGACCTCCCTGGCGAGGTCAGCTCCCTTTGCTACAGAAGTCAGCTTTGAGAGGGCCACATCCCAGGTTCTAGTTCGGAGGCCACAGTCCGGGTTCACCCAGACCTTTGAAGCGTCACCAATTATTTTGCTGGCGAAAACCACACGGTCTCGTACGAGTTCGGGCGACTCGAGAACGTCACGCCCAACCACCTGTCCAGCCGCCGGGTCCGCGTTTCCATCGAAGTCATGAACGTGCACAGCCCCGACTCCAAACTCTCCATCGAACCCGTTCTCGACAAAACGTTGCAGGGCGATGTATCCGCTTCGGGCATTCTCCTCTATCCCAAGCCTGGGAACGTCTCGGTTGGCAAACTCAAGAGCCAGCTGACTACACTTCTCAAGCTTCGGCGCGTAGTCCGCGAGGACCCGATACCCTATCTCCGAGGGGTAGCAAGTATGGTTACTGAACTTGCAGCTGAAGCCTCGCACAGTCTCATTCCAAGCCTCGACGAAAAGTTGCATCTCGAACGGTTCTGGGTGAGTTGTGACCGCAGGCTCATCTATCTGAATCCACGACGCTCCCGCATCTACTAGGTCTCGGATTTCAGGGCGGACGACCTTCTCGATCATGTTGAGGAGAAATTCTCGTCTTGCTTCTTGCTTCCGTTGTTTTGGGCTTGGATTCTGGTTCTTTCTAAGGTAGTATTCGTTAAAGGACCAGTCTACTAGCGTATAGGGCCCTGTGATGGGAACCTTGACCGGGCTGCGAGAATGCTTCTTCGCATCAAGAAATTCCCGCAGGTAGATCGGATGTTTACGGCGGATTTCCGACGATGCGACTGCTTTCTTGAAGTATTTGTAGTCGAAGGAGTGTACGTGTCCCAGGAACTCCATTCCCTCGACAGACTTGACGACGTGCTCATACATTTCCACACGTTGCTGTTCTCCCCCAACTCCATTATTGTCGAGACCCGCTTTCTCGAATAGACGCAGCCCGTAGACTGTAGATAATTCTAGAACCTGCTTTGACCTCAGCCTAGAGTCTGTTTCTTTCAGAATACCCTTGGCGAGGTCATGGTAGTCATCGATTCCCAGCTTTGGAGCCCATTCTTCCGCTTCCCTGAGGTCTTGGGCCGAGAGGGACTGCCGGAGGCCTTTGGTTCGCCACAGAGGCTTGGCAAGGCTACCTATTTCCTGAACTGGAAACAGCTTTGGCACGTTAGGAAGCCTCCAAGAGGGACGCTGCCTTTGCCAGAGTGGACACCTTCCTGTCAGCAATCTGGCGGGGTAGAAACTTCAGGTCCGAATTGGGCGCGAGAATCACCTTGGGGGTTTTAATGTGGTTCTTCGAGCGGAGGGCTGTTTCCGCTATCCAGTGAGAATCTTCGACATTCGACTCTCGCGAATCGACTATCCCCAGAACAATATCCTTCGAGGTCTGAGCATGAAGCCCTGACAGTTCTGTCTCGTACAGGTCAATCCCTACTGCTCCGACAGGGAGGGCTAGCAAGCTTTCGATTACAGGGGAAGCGTCGCCGAAGAATGTGTGCACCAGAAACCTATCCGGTCTTCCCTCTGTCACATACCTAATGCCATCGAATGCGAGGTCCAGCTCGGATCCGTCCAACGGACTCTCCCTGTACGGTTGGTAGACAAGGCAGGGCTCTGAGATCTGTACTAGGGAGACGCCTGCGTCGAATAGTCTGCGTGCGATTTCCCGCTCAGCTCTCGCTAAGTCGAGAAGTAGGTCGGGCTTGTTTCTGTAGTGCTTGTTTTCTGAAAGTTCGGAAAACGTGTACGGACCAGGGATTGATACCTTCCACTTCAAGAGTTCCGGAAGCGAGTCCTTTCGGAGGAAGTCTTCCTCCCTGAAACCGTCTACGGAGATTTCTCCGGTGATTGCAGGCTTTTGGTAGAACGTGTTGGTGTCGAACCACCTGGAATAGCGAGTGCCTGCCTCGACTCCGGCTAGAGAACGCGTTACTGCCCGAAGCGGGTCTTGCCATGCGAGCGAGCCGTCGGAAACATAATCGAAACCTGGTTTCCTCTGCAGTTCCACGACTTGGGAAGTTTCCCTCTCTAGTTGGGCTTCGACTTGGGCCCAGCCGATGCGTCCTCTATCATAGGCCCTCGTCAGGTCGATCAAGACCTCCGACCGAGGGTGTAGACCTGTGAGCTGGGCGTTTGAACACATACTGGCGGGAAAAACCATATTCCAATTATATAAGTTGACTAGTACTATTATTCCGAGGGGAATTTCGTCCTGGGTATTCCGCTAGGAATAATAGGCGGGTATCGGCCTATGAGCGCATGCTTCCAGTCTTAGAGGATATTCCAAGACGGAGAAAGCAGCTTGGCCTCACCCAGACAAAACTCGCCTCTCTAGCAGGGGTCAGTCAGTCAATTATCGCAAAGATCGAGGCCGGAAACGTGGACCCTTCATACTCTGTTGTTAGGAGGCTCTTCAGTGCCCTTGACCATGTGGATACAGTTCCGAGCCGAAGGGTCAGCGAAATGATGAGTCGTCCAGTGGTATCTGTTGCTCGTACGCAGTTTGTCCGGGAGGCTGTGGAGTTGATGAGGCGAAAGGGGTACTCTCAGCTGCCGGTATTCGAAGCAGGCAAGTGCGTGGGTAGCATCTCAGAGAAAACGATCTTGGACCGGGCGGCAAGGGGGGAACCGTTGGAGTCTTTACTGGGCCGTCGGTTACGAGATATCATGGAAGCTCCCTTTCCAGTCGTGAATGATGATACTCCACTGGATTTCGTTCTCGGGCTCATGCAGGGAAACTATGGAGTCTTGGTGGCAAAGGGAGAGGTCACAGTCGGAATCCTCACTAGGTCAGACATTCTGAAGGTAAGAAGCTAGGTCTTCGGCGACGCTCTCAGTAACTGTTTCTGGGGAGTAGGCACACAGGTAACATCATTCCTATTCAAGAACAGGCTCTGGTTCTGCCTGGCTCATAGTCTCGATCGGGTTAGCCTTGGCTGGAGAAGGGTTCAGGTCCACGTGATGATAGTTCAGCTTGCACACGCCAGTCCGCTGCTTCTCGTACCAGTGCTAATCGGCATTCTGACTCTTTTCGGCAAGAAGAAGAAAGAAGACAAGACAGAAGAACCGAAGCAGAAAAAAACACCCGGGCCCCTTGGGTCAACCTTGTCTTCTGGCCAGGCTACTACTGGTAGCATGGTGGGAGAGCACTCTCCCCAGGTCGAGGACACCTCTCTGAACAGAATTCTCCAGATGTTGATGCAGGATATGCCGGTGTCTCAGCCTGGGGAGAATGATGAGGCTCGTTCCGTCCCGTCGGTTACTCCGAACTGGGTACCTCCTAGAGCCACGCCCCCCAGTAGGCCAATGGTCATCCTACCTGGCGACAAGGGGAAGAAGCTCGACGAAGAGACAGTTGAGACAACGGCTAACGAGAAGCCGTCGAGGCCAGAGGCACAGACTACCCCACCTAATACGGCTGTTTCAGAACCAAAGCCATTTTCGTCCTTTCCAAAGCTGGCCGGTTTGGAGGATGAGGTGAAGAAGCTTGAGGAAGAGGTGAAGAGGAAGCTCGAAGCACCCGAGAAAGCCCTGAGACCTGAGAAGGTTGAGTCCGCTGCGAAAGAGCAGAAGCAGGAGAAACGTGAGCCAGAGAAACGGTCTACAGGGAAGCCTGTTATTGGTTTAGAGCATCTATTCGAGCTGACCAAGGGAGCGCTGGAATCTCCAGGACTAGTGTTGGCTACTGGCCCGCAGGGCTCTGGCAAGACAACCATCTGTTCGGCCCTGACAGCAGGTTACCTGCGGCAGGGAACCTCTTGCCTGTTTGTAACGTATGATCGGTCTCCGACAGAGGTGCGAGAGGCGGTGAGGAAGCTCGGCTGCGACATTTCAAATTACGAGTCTCAATTCCGGTTTCTCCTTATCGACGGGTTCTCGGCTCAGACAGAATCCTTCAGCATGGAACCCTACTATGTTGAGAGGCCGTTCGACTTGGTAAGTCTGCAGGAGATCCTTCTGAGGAATGTGCAGGTTTTCATGGGGGAGCTTGTGGCTGTCGTCCTTGACTCTCTCGACGGTTTCCTATCCAGAGTTCCCGCCAAAGAGTTCGTGAAGGGATTGCGGGAGATAGTTGAGAAGCTGAAAGAGTCTGGAGCCATTCTCATCGCTACAGCCGATTCGGCGAAGCTTTCCAAGGATTTCGAGGGTCCGCTGAATGAAATGGCTGGCTGCTCAATCGAGCTGGAAAAGAGCCGCGATAGTGGTGGACGTGTCAAGGTTCAGAGGGTCGGAGGTTCAGCTGTGAAATCTGACGCTGAAGCGTTTGAGTTTGACCAGGCGAAGGGCCTGGTTTTCGTCTAGCGCTGTGCCCGGCTGTAGCGACGTTTTTCCTTTCTTAGTCTCTGGAAGTGGCGCTTGGCCGCGTGTGGGCTGTCAGGGGCTGGAGGACGGTGCTTGCTTGACTTCTTCAATCTGGCCGGCTCTCTCTAGAAGACGTGTGGCCTTTCTCCGAGGGGTCGTAAAAGAATGTTTGGAGAGTTTTGGTTGGGGGGGTTTTCGTCTTCTGCACGTCCCTCGCCCTAGCGCCTATCGAACCCTCTCCAGTAATTTAGCATGCCACTCGGGCCCCGGAAAAATGGCTTATGCGCTAGTCTCCAACCGCTTGGGACCACATGTCTCGTGTGGTCCCTCGGTGTTCATGTGGCGGAGAGCTAGTAATAACTGGCGAAGTCCGAACGCCGGACGGCTGGAGGACGGGTTTCAACCTACAGTGTAAGAAGTGCGGAAGGCGGTGGACATACTCTGGCGGCATATACCGGGAAGACTTGGCGCAAAACCAGGCGGAAGGGCCCTAGCTCGGGCGCTGGGTCTTTTGCGGCACAAAAGTTTGCAGTCAGACTCCCCTCTTTGTCGAGGGTGGTTTCTGTGCGGGCTTGTTCTGGGCGAGTCTGGTTCTTCTAGGCTTAGAATGTGCTCAGAGCATTTTCGTGACGGGGGTCTACCGGTATAAACATGGTGGAGAGTCCGTGCGTGGATGGTTGGGGTCTAGAATCTCGGGCTTGTTTTGCGGAATCGGGCGTGATTCGGGCGACTTTTCCCTGGTTTAGCAGGTCTTGGGCTGGAAGCCGGCGGGTTGGCTAGAGGAAGCTGTGCCGGACGCCCAGCGACTCGTCCGTAAGCGCAACCGAACGTTTCCAGCTGGTCTCAAGGCCCGTCAACGCACGCACAGCGTCA
>DATBWE010000104.1:0-2151 GCA_036514975.1 Bathyarchaeia archaeon | reverse complement strand
GCTGACATAGATGTTCCAGACGCTGTCAAAGCTTCTACGCGAGGGTTCTGGAATATTGTCGAGCGGAATCTGTTTGACCCTAGACTTTGGAGGGTGTTTTCTGGTTACCGTCACGTTCTCGAAGGAGGGGCATGCCATTATCTTCGTGCAGTACGAGTCCGAGACGCACGTTGACATGTCGATTCCGATCTTCTCCCCGTAGTCCGTGTTGATTATCGTGAGACCGGGACAGCCAGTGTTCTTGGTGCACTCCCGACAGTTCTCGCAGACTTCTTGGGATATGTTGACGAATACTTCCTTCCTGATGAAGCCCTCTTTGTCAAGGGTCTTGTTCCGTTCTGCGCGTTTGCGCCGGTGGAAGGTTATTCCGCATTCCTTGTCGGAGATGACCACTTTGACGCCGGGTTTTTCGAAGGCCCTGTCAAGCTCGTCGAGATACTTTTCACGATTGGACGGGCGTATGCGTTTCACGTAGATTTCGCCTCCATTCCAGACGTGTCGCAGCTTGTCCCAGCCGCTCCGGGGCCTAGGCCGGCCCATTGCCTTGACTATTCCTTCAATGTTCTGGGGGACGGTTTGGTCTCCCATGATGTTCCGGCCTGTTGCAGGTGTGGGCTGGTGACCCGTCATGGCCGTGTTCTTATTGTCGAGGATGATGTAGAGGATGTCTTGGCCTTCTTTTATCGAGTTGGATATGGCGGTCATGCCGCGCCAGAAGAAAGTCGAATCACCCATCAAGGCATACTGCTTGTTGGTTACGAACGGGTCCATGCCCCCTCCTGCCGCGCCCCCCATTCCCATCGCGGTCAGGTTGTACATTTCACCGAAGGGTGGAAGGAACGACATGGAGTAGCATCCAATGTCGCCGTGGGCGAAGATGTCCTTACGAGTAGGCTGGTCCCTCAACTTGCGAATCGTACTTAGGGTCTCACGGTGCGGGCAGCCTGCGCAGAAGCCTGGGGACCTTGGCGGAACCAGTAAGCCGTAGGCTTTGATCTCTGCCAGAAGGTCTAGTTCCTGATGAATTCGCTTCGTGTCGATACGCGCCGCGGGGTCTCCAAGTTTGAGGATGAGGTTTCCCACCTTTTCAATTATGATTGACGGGTTCAATCCGCCCTCTTCCGGAAAGCCTTCGGACCCGTCGAACATTTTTCCGAAAACCCTCGGCTGGCTTGAGATTCTGCCTTCCTGGTGGAGGTCGCGAAGAATCGTCTTGACCTGGTTCTCGATGAGCGGGCTCTTCTCCTCGACCACGACGATGTTATCGACCATCCCCGCAAGTTTGTCCACGATTTCTGGCTCAAGAGGATAAGTAACGGCCAGTTTCAGAACCGGGAATTGTTCGTCGCTGCCTAGTTCCCAGAGGGCCTGTTCCAGGTAGCTGTACGATATTCCTGCCGCGACGAAACCAATGCGCTGCTTCTTTCCGCTCACGTAGAGAAGCCTATTCAGCCCCCGGTCTCGAACGTATTCGTGGACTTTGGGAAACCGTTCTTTGATAATTTCCTTCTCAAAATCCCAAGTGTTTGGGGGGATGCTAACTTTCCGTTTGATGTCGACTTTTGAAGTGTCGATTGTGATCGGGCTCTTGAAGCTGATCTCGGGAGGCTGGTTCTCGCTGAGTCTGACGTTTCCTCCTCCCTCAGCCAGGAACGTTGTAATTAGAAAACCGACAACAAGGTTGGAGTAGATCGAAAGCTTCAGGCTTTCCCCGATCCAGTCCTTGATCTCCTGAGGGTTGCTGGGTTCTATGATGGGCATCTTGAGATGCTCCATCAGCTGTCTACTGTCGCCGGCGACTTGGGTGCTGGAGGCGTGAGGGTCGTCTCCGCAGACGACAACCGCACCCCCGCGTTTCCCGCTTAGCCCGTACTTGTCGGTATAGTTGATGATGTTGATGGGGTCCGCAGCAACGTTCAGCCCCACGCTCTTCATTACGGCTAGGGCGTTTACTCCGACGTCGAGGGCCCCGCTAAGGGCTGCTGCCCCCTGCGACTCGTCGTTATTGAGTTCTCCCCAGAGCCCGTGTTCCCTCAGAATGTCTGAGTTCTCATCGATTATTGTGAAGACTTCTGCTACAGGTGAGCCGGGGTATCCGGCGATAAGCCCGACTGCGCTTTCGAGGGCACCCTTGACTATGAGTTCGTTACC
>DATBWE010000103.1:0-3335 GCA_036514975.1 Bathyarchaeia archaeon | reverse complement strand
GAAGTGCAGATTAGAGGACGGCGGACAGTGATGCGTGCAGAACAAGCCAACCGGGACGAGAAGCAGCGGCTGTGGCCGCTGCTCACGAAAATGTACGGACGTTCCGATGGTTACCAGGCCCGGACGAAACGAGAGATTCCTGTGGTAATTTTGCATCGCGACGACCGGCCTACTGCTTACGAATCATGACTTGAGGTAGCGCTTCGTGTTGCGCCGCGTGAAGACCCCAACGATAAGGCCCACTCCAAATGCCCCTATGATGTCGTTCCTGATCAGTAGGATTGCGAGAAACCCGACGAGGCCAGCTGCAACGCCTGACGCGGGGCTGTCCATGACCGGGTCACTTCGTCACGAGCCTGACAAGGTCCCTCGGAATAAGCGTTTTATAACGTCTTGAGCAGTTAGTTTAGCGAGGATTGAGCCTCCAATGTCACTGACATCCGCCCAGCGCGGTCCGACAGAACGATCGTGAATACTAGGCCGGGCCCCAAGTTGCCTGGCTGATAAACAAACTACAGCGGCTGCTTGCGGCGTGTCGAGTGTTTCTTGTCCTTCGGGGAGGACCTAGACCATGTCAGGCTCGGATTCTGTTGCAAGGTTCAAGTTCAGAAGAACCCTAGAACAACTGTCCAGGAAGGAGGGCAGAGGGACAGAACTCATCAGCCTCTACGTTCCCCCTGGCCGGCGAATATACGAAGTGTTGGGGCAGCTTCGAGAGGAAGCCGGAACGGCGGAGAACATCAAGTCACGGTCCACCCGCCAGAACGTCGAGGACGCCATAGAACGAGTCAGCCAACGCCTGCGGCTGTTCAAGGAACCTCCGCCGACCGGGCTGGTCATGTTCGCGGGGGCGATTCCCCAAAACGGAATGGGGAGCGAGAAGATGCAGATTTACACCCTGATACCACCCGAGCCCATAACTGTAGGCTTCTACCGGTGTGACGCCCGGTTCCATGTGGAACCTCTTCTACAGCTCGTGGCTGAGAAGGACACCTACGGGATCCTCGTGATTGACGGCACCGAGGCCGTGGCTGCCACCCTGAAGGGCCGAAGAGTGGAGATTGTTGACTCTTTCACCTCGGGAATACCTGGCAAGAGCAGGGCCGGCGGACAGTCTGCCAGAAGGTTTGAACGCATCCGCGAACAAGTGACCAATGACTACTATAAACGGGTCGGGCAACACTTCAACGAGTACATGCTGAAAATCCCGGACCTCAAAGGAATCATCATTGGCGGTCCTGGCCCTACAAAATACGTCTGGGCTGAGGGAGAGTACCTACAGTACACGCTGAAGAAGAAGATTCTCTCGATCATTGACACCAGCTACACGAGCGAGGCCGGGGTCGAGGAGGTTGTAGAGAAGAGCAACGAGGTCCTCAAGGGGGTCAGGTACAACGAGGAGAAACAGCTGGTCCAGAAATTCCTCTACGAGCTGGGCCACGAAACCGGGAAATGTGCCTTCGGGGAAAAGGATGTCCAGAGGTTTCTCGAGAACGGGGTCGTTGACACCCTCCTCATCTCGGAAAGGCTGGAAGGAGTCCGGCTCCTGCTCAAATGCAAGAACTGTGGCTCAACAGAAGAATTCCGGGGCACGAAATACGAGTCGGACGCGGCAAAGACCGAGCTCTCCACCCGCCCGTGCCGGAAATGTGGGAAGGTAAACCTTGGGGTGGACCAAGAGGGAGACATCATCGACAGCTTCCTAGAACTGGCCGAGAAGGCCGGGACCAAGGTCGAAGTAGTTTCGGAAGAGACGGAGGAGGGAAGAATGCTCCGCGACTCGTTCGGAAAGATAGCGGCTGTCCTAAGGTACGCGGTGAACAAGTAGGCGGGTCTGGCCTGGTCACTGCTGAAGCCCGGTGAGTCGTATGGTCAAGGCTGTCTTCTTTGACCTGGGCGAAACCCTGGTCACCCAGAACATAGAAGATAACATGGTCACAAAACAAGCGCTGAACGAGATAGCGAAGCTTCTTCCACGACCCGCAACGCCAGGGAAACTGTTCAAGATCTACCAGCGAGGCTACAGGGTAAACCAGGCTCTCCGGTCCAGACACCACGTTGAGATTCCGGTCCATAACTGGATGCGACAGCTCTTGCGGCGGGCCATGGGAGAGGACCCGGAGGAGGGTCTGCTCGAGAGAGCAATCAGCATCATCGTTGACAGCCGGTCGTCCAACACGGTCGCGTTCAGAGATGCTATGCCGGCTCTGGAGAAGCTCGCCCAGGGCAGAAAGAAGCTTGCCATCATTTCCAATATTTCTTCTCACCAGGTCGCGGTGGAGATTCTGAAACGAGTCAGACTCACGAGATTCTTCGACCACGTCGTAACCTCAGCCCAGACCGGAATCCGTAAGCCAGACCCTGGAATCTTCCTCTATGCCCTGATGCAGTTCGGGATCAGGCCGGGGGAAGCGATCCATGTTGGCGATTCTGAAGAGCATGATGTGAGGGGAGCCAAGTCAGTGGGAATGAAGACAGTTCTAGTGTCCCGGAGGGGCTACGGTGAGGCGACCCTCGCCGATTACCGGTTCCGGAGTCTTGCTGAGGCCGCGGACCTTTTCGGGTCGCTATAGCGAGGCTGCTGTCAACATGGCAGCCACTCCCAGAATCAGGGAGAAGGGTAGGCCGGGAAACATTTCGAACCTTTGGAGAGCCTTGAAGCCCAAGAATGTTCCTCCAAGAATTCCCAGACTTGTTGCGAGAAACACGGGAGGCCCGAAGTTTAGCAGCGCAGTTGTCGCAACCAGCGAGTAGAAGACCATGTCGCCCATCCCGATCGTAAGCTCTCGGTAGTTGAAGACGGCTCCCTGGAGGTCTCCTGGGTCGAGGCTCTTTGCCAGCGCCCCTACAGGGCCCCGAAATACCGCGACCACATCGTAGACGACCAGAGCACCTGCGAGGATCAGGGCTGTGAGAAGTGGAATGGAAGCTCCTAGAAAGAGGCCCGTAAACCCGCTCACAAGAACCACCCCCAGCAGTTGCATCGTCTTGTTGCTTGAGAAAATCAACAGTCCTAGCCCGAGAGCGGAGGCTATCGAGCACCCGAGCAGGATGACCGATGCTGCGGGCTCTCCTATTGGGCTGTTTGCGAGAAAGAACAGAATCGTCGCGTACCAGAGGACTACCGAGAAGCAGACAATCACAACTGCTGACTTTATCATTTTCCGGAGGAAGCCCATTTTGCCCCGGCGGACCAGGAAAAACATGGCTGTCGCGCTGATGGCCAGCGCAACGACGAACACTAAGGCGTTCAGCGAGGCCCCCGAGTAGCTGGTCCCCTCAAACGGAGTGACTGCTGTGACTTCGATGTCGTTGACGGCGAAGGGTATTCCGAG
>DATBWE010000102.1:0-12917 GCA_036514975.1 Bathyarchaeia archaeon | reverse complement strand
GGACGGAGACGTGACGAGCAAACCTGAGGCCTTCGCGTAATGGCCCTCCAAGTCGACTTCACACGACTTGCCCAGTTCAAATACGCTATCATCAACGTCCTAGGAAATGACGGATACCCGTACAGCGTCCCCACTGAGTTTCAGATTGACAAATCCCAGCGAATACTTCTGAAACGTCCAGTTTCACCAATCTCGATTGTTGGAAAGCGGGCCGGGGTCTTGTTTAATCATATTGCAGCGATTCCCACTGGCGGGTATACGGACCGAAGGTACATGCTAATTTGGGGTAGCTTGGTGGAGAATGATGGAATGCTTGAGCTTCGCCCCAAAGCCATGTCAGAATGGGACGAGAAGATTCTCCCGTTCCCCGAGCTCTGCGCTAAGGCCGCTCCTCAGGGACAGAGATACCTAGAAGGGCTTCACAGTCAGGTCGAGGCCTGACTGTCCACCTCTTCCCCGGCCTTCCCCTCCTCGGCTTCAGGCTCCAAGGTTGGAGATTCTGGCTTTGATTCGGCAACTAGCATCATCAGGCTCTGCAAGTCCAGTTCAGCCTTTGTACGCCATCCCAATCTGAGCAAGCCTTCCTCGTCCTCTTCGAGATAGCCTGTCCTGAGAAAGGTGTCCATGAGAGTGAGGCTCCGCCAGCGGCCTGCCTTGCGGGCTACCGCCTCTTCCAGCTCCTTTCGCTCGACCTTTCCCTGTTTCGAAACTAGGAGGGCGAGGCATGCGGCGAGAGCCGCAAGGTTGTCGATACGCCAACCTGACATTCTGGCCTCCTTCGGAGTGAGGGTCCCTCTTAGTCTTACGAAGTAACGGTATCCTTCTTCAACGGGCGTGTCGTCTCCTACCGCGGCTTCTGCCTTCTTAACCTCGAGGTCAAGGTCCTTGAGCACTTCGTCCAGCTGCTCGATTACTGTCGAGTAGCCCTTTCCAAGGCCGGCCTTAAGTTCCCAGCTCCTGGCTCCTGGAATTTTCCCACGTTTGAAGAATAACATGTGGGCTGCTCGTTTGAGCCGTTCGCTGTAAAGGGACGGAGTGGAGGCTGGCTCTGTCAATGGCTCATGACCCCTCCCTGGGAATTGAGATTGGAAAGCTTAGCGGGGATCCACTGGTCGGAAGAGAGGGCTTCTCGTTGGGCCTGAGGATTATGTTGTCCCCGTCTCTCTGCATCGTGGCGTATCCGTATGTGACGAGGAAGCTGACAAACTGTGCACGCGCGACGGTTTCGGAGAACTGGCTGGTTCTGACGAACGACCAGTAGTCGATAACGCCGTTTGGGCTCACTCTCTGCCTCAGCTCGTCCCAGAATTCTAAGAGCCTCTTGTTGAAGGTCTTCGCCTCAACAAGCCCTGCTTCACCAAGCTCTTCAAGTCCAGCAGCACTGGGGGCGGTCAAGGGTCCGAGATCCAGCCTTCTCCTTCTCTCAAAGAACGAGAGAAGCTGATTCCAGTAGGAAAGGGCCTCCTTCACAGTCGCTGACGTTAGCTGTTCTATCTCTACTATCGGATGCCATGAGAGAAGAAGGAACTCGGCAAGCTGTTGTCTGGAAAGCGACTCTATCTTCTGCTTGACGGTCTCGGGGTCGACAAATAATGAACTGGACTGAAACCTGAGATTTGCGCTCTGGAGCCCGACTACCCTCGCTATCTTGGACAGGGCTCTCATATCCAGAAGGTGGTCTTGAAGGGACTTCAGGTGTTCCGAGTGAAGCCGCAGGATCCTAAGTGCTTCGGAAATGTCGAGCAAGAAGGGGTTGAACTTCCGGCTTTCTATGGCATCACAAGTCTGGATAATGTCGTCCATATCCCGTTTGACGCTTGCGCTTCTTCCAGACTTGGTCAAGCAGGTTTCAACTCCTTTACCGAGGAGGAACCTTTTACGTTCTGCACAACTATGACGTGGAGTTTTTCCTCGGCGGGAAGATTCAATTGGCCTGGTGTTATGGCAATGTACTGGCTGGAGTCTCTTGCTCTAGCCGCCGCATAGATCAGCTTGGACACAGTTTCTCGGTTCTTGGGGTCCATGTGAACGTCGAATTCGTCTATCGCTCTGAACGGGGACGAGATGAACTGTTGGAGAGATAATAGGAAGGCGATTAGCGCGATAGTTCGTTCGCCTCCGCTGGGTGTGAGACCGTCGAGCGAAACCGGCTCGTTTCCTTTGAATCCGGCTTGGAGCTCGAGTCCGGCTTTGTCGATGTCTTTCGCAGCTCTGATCAGTATTCGGCCTGTGCCGCCGACCTCGTCCAAGAGCGAGTTGTAACGCTGAGAGAGTTCCTCCAGGAATTCCCCCATCACTGACTTCCACCGGTCAAACCTATGCCGAAGCTCCTCCAGCACTTCCGCCCTGTTCTGCTCAACCACGGAAGCTTTCTTCTTCAAGTCCTCGTAGACTTCTCCGTAATTGTGAAACATCTTCTCTACCTCGTCTGACAGGTGTGCCAGGGGACGGAGACGTTCCTGGACCGCCGCGAGGTCTAGTGTTGTGGCCTGGAGGTCTCGAGGATTCTCGAACGGAGGCCCTAACTGGGAGGCTTGGGCACGGAGCGGTTCAAGCTCCTCGCCACTCACCCTGAGTTGCAGTTCCAAATCCTGTAACTGGTCGCCAAGAGATGCGAGTTTGAAACTGCTTACCTCTCCCTGGACCCTGGTTTTGACAAGTCTCTCTATGTTCTCGGCGACTCGGGACGCGATTTCTTCGACCCTGGCTCTTATTCGCTCGTATCTTTCTTCGGCTCCTTTCGACTCGGAGAGAATCTCTTCTTTCTGCCGTTGCAGTTCTGAGACTGAGAAGTTCACAGCGTCGCCACCTGTTCGAAGGGCTTCCAAAAATCCTGAACCTTGATTCTTGGCAAGCTCTGTCAGTTTTTCTTGAACGTGAAGAATCTCGCCGAGTTTCTCGATCCACTGTAGTGCTCCTGAACTGAAGCCTTTGGCGTGTTCGAGCTTCAGCTGTTCCTGACGAGTCTCCTCTAGCTCCTGTCTCAGACCAAGGCTTTCCGCGTTGACTTTGCCCGTCTGTCTTTCGGACGAGTCTAGGTCTTCCTTTGCCTTCTCCACGTCTAGCCGCACGCGGGCGATCCGGTCTTCAATCCTAGTGTGTGATGTCTCCTTCCTGAGAATTCTTCGCGAGAGGAGTTCTCTCTGAAGGTCTTTTTGCTGTTGCTCCAGCTTGCGCTTTAGCTCGTATTTTTCGTATTCTCGTTGCCAGTGCTGGTAGGTTTCCCGGGTTCCCTCCAGAACGGAGGACATGGTTTCCCGTTCAGTCGTGAGTCTTTGCAGCCTGCTGGAGGAGTCAAGAACCTCGCGTCTGTATGCTCCGAATCCGATCGCGTCCTCTAACAGCAGAAGCTTCTCCGGCGGAGATACGGATCCGAAGCGTCCCACCATCAACTGATGCATGATGACAAGCATGTTGTCTGGGTTGAGCCCGATCTTGGCGAGCCCATCGACTAGAGCCGCTTTGGAAATGGGTTTGTTATTGAGCAGATAGTGGTAATCCCCAGTCCTCTTCAGAACCCGAGTGAGTAGCGCCTGGTCGGACCTAGCTTGAGGGAAAGGGCGGGGACCTTTGGGCGAAACATTGTCGAGTTTCAGGGAGATCCGAGATTCCGACTCGCCCCAACGAATCAACTCGCTGAGCTTTCTCGACCTCTCGGTGTAGGCTTGTCCCAAGACTACTGAAATCGCGAGGAGAATCGAGGATTTTCCGGCCCCGTTTGGGCCGACGATGAGGTTGAGACCTTGTTCGAGAGGTACGCTGGCGTTCCTGTACGACATGAAGTTTGTCAGTTGTATTTCTCTAATCAAGACCGCCACCTCTTGTCCGATTAATCATTACTAGAAGAAAACGGGAATTGAAAACGTTTCTAGTTTAATCAATGTTTAAATAGGCGATTCCGAGTTTCTCCCATTTTGACTGGAGTGTGCCAGGTTCGGGAATGAAACGGCTTGGCAAAGTTCTGCACCTGTCCAAGAGCGGCAACCTGATTGTTCGCCTCGAGTCTTCCGAGCCACCCTCGGTCGGCACCAGAGTTTGCAATAGTAAGATTCAAACCGTTGGAATCGTAAACAGCATCCTTGGACCCACAAGAGCTCCATACGCATCCATCCAAACGTCGATGGAAAAAACGGTTGCGCTAGCGGGAAGAGTCCTTTACCTCCTCGACAGGGCATAGGAGCATCCCACCACTTGGTAGAAAAACTGGAAACCCCCCAAGTCCAGCAGGAACCAGATACCCATCGACGCGTAAGGTCTTGCCCGGAGTGCGGAGGCTCCCGCCTCATGAGGGACTACGACGCGGCCGAAGTGGTCTGCATGACCTGCGGCTACGTTGTAACGGAGAAGATTGCGGACACTCGCCCCGAGTGGCGCGCGTTCGACGACGAACAGCGAGCCAAGAGGGCTCGTACCGGGGCACCCATGACGTATACGATTCACGACAAAGGACTCTCGACAATAATCGACTGGAGAGATAGACCCTCTGGTACTAAGGCCGTCTCCGCGGACCAGAGAATAGAGCTCTACAAGCTCCGCAAGTGGCAGCGCCGAGTAAGAGTCTCCGATGCGACCGAGAGGAACCTTGCCGTGGCACTGTCAGAGCTCAGCAAACTGTCCGCTGCTCTGTCCCTTCCCAAGAATATTCTAGAGACAGCTTCTGTCGTGTATCGTAGAGCCATAAAGAGAAAGCTAATTCGGGGAAGGTCAATCCACAACGTGACTGCTGCAGCAATCTACATGTCGTGTCGACAGTGCGGGGTCCCCAGGACCCTGGACGAGATCGCGTCTGTTTCCACTCTTAACAAGAAGGACATAGGAAGAAGCTACCGGTTCATGTTGAGAGAGCTTGGCATGTTTGTTCCGCCTTCCGCCAATAGAAGCTACGCCGCCCGGTTCTCCAACAAGCTAACGATTTCGGGAAAGGCCGAGGCCATTGCAATCAAGATTCTGGAAATCGCTCGACAGATGAAGCTGACAAGTGGGAGAGGGCCTGCGGGAATAGCCGCAGCATCCACGTACATCGCCACAGTGCTTACGAACGAGCGCAAGACTCAACGGGAAATCGCCGAGATTGCGAACGTCACCGAGGTAACTATCCGGAACAGGTACAAGGAACTACTAGAGAAACTGATGATAGAAGTTCCTCTCTAGCCCGTCCAGATTTCCTCTTCTTAAGACATAATACGACTGGACTCAGCGCATTCTCGGCAAGAGTGCTTGACGATTGATATCGGACATAGATGGTGAAATGGGGAAGAGGGGCATTGAGTCCCTCATCGTGTTTGGAGACTCCACCGTGGGGAACCCTGACCTAGGGTACGTCGTTGGCACCTCACTTCCGAGAGGCGGCATCTATCTGAAACGAGTCGGCCACCAGCCCACTCTCATTGTGAGCAATATCGATGTGGGAAGCGCAAAGAGGGGCAGGGTCAGGAACATTAGAACCTACTCGGACTATGCCTTTGAAAGGATTGCGAGCAAATACGACAGGAATGAGGCGCGAGTCCGGTTCTACCAGAAAATTATCAGGGATGAAGGGTTACAAGGACCAGTCATCGTCGCGGGAAGAAACGACTCCTCCTACACTCTGGAACTAGTCGATTCCTTGCGCAAGAAGAAGGTAGCAATCAAGGGCGAGAAGACGCCGACAATTCTCGAGACTGCCCGCGAAACGAAAGACCGCTTCGAAATAAGCCGGCTCCGAGACGTCGGGAAGAGAACATGCTGGGTTGTTGAAAAGACCCGCAGCTTCCTCCAGGGAGCCAAGACAAGAGGCGGTAGAATCGCCTACAAATCTAGGACTATGACAGTGGGCGATGTTAAGAAAATAATAGGAAGATTTCTAGTTGAGAAAAGTCTCGTCGCGATAGAGGACACGATCTTTGCCCCCGGAAGAAGGTCCAGCGACCCCCATTACATGGGCGAAGACGACGCCCCCCTACGCCCTGGAGAACCGATAGTTTTCGACATCTTCCCCTCGGAACCCGACGGCTACTGGCACGATTGCACCAGAACATACACGTTCGGCACACCTTCCAAGAAACTGAAGGAAATGTACAACGTTGTCCTTGAAGCCCAGACCAACGCTTTGGACATGGTCAAGGAACAGGCTCCGTGCCGAGACCTGATGATGAAGACTTGCGAGATTTTCGAAAACCACGGGTGGCCCACCGCCAGACAGCTTGTGAAGGGAAACAAAGAAGCCCGCGTTCGAGGTTTTGTGCACGGGTTAGGACACGGGGTTGGCCTCACGATCGGAGAGCGGCCGTACCTGTCCCTTTTCGGAAAAGACGTTCTGAGGAAGGGATCGGTGGTAACAATCGAGCCAGGGCTCTATGACCCTAGAATCGGCGGCGTACGAATCGAAGACATCGTGGTGGTCGGTTCGCCCGGAGAAAACCTGACACCTCTCCCAAAGGACATGGAAATATAGTAGGTACCCTTCCCATTTCCGGCCGGGAGACCCAGCGGCATATGCAGCCCAGGCCGAGGATACGGGTAAGTTCGGCTGGCGGCGTTGTCTACCGCTGGGACAAGGACAAGCTGCTCTTTCTGCTGCTGGGAAGCAACAGGCGAGGAGTGCGTTGCCTACCAAAAGGACTCATCGAACAGGACGAGGACGAGGTCACTACCGCAATGCGTGAGGTCCGGGAGGAAACCGGGGTGAGCCGTGTCAAGCTCAGGGGAAAAGTCGGCGTCATAAAATACCAGTTTGGGTTCAGGGCAACGACCTACGACAAGACAGTCCACTTCTTCCTCTTCGAAACCGACCAGGCCGACACCAAGGTCGGGTCCGAGCATGACTTCATGGAATGGGTTCCATACGACAAGGCTCTGGAGACCATGTCCTACCCCAATGAGAAGGAAATGCTCACTAAGGCCTGGGGCATAATACAGTCAAAAGTTGGTAATCCATCTGGAGACAAAGCTGGTCAAGCTCAGCCCCCCTAAGGACGCCAGCATCATCCTAGGCCAGAGCCATTTCATCAAGACCGTGGAAGACCTCCACGAGGCAATTGTCAACACGGTCCCCAACGCGAGCTTCGGAATCGCCTTCTGCGAGTCCAGCGGCCCCTGCCTCATCAGGAGCAGCGGCAACGACGAAGAACTAAAGCGGTTGGCCCAAGAACTGGCCATGCAGGTGGGCGCTGGACACTCGTTCTTGATACTCTTGAAGAACGCTTATCCCATCAACGTCCTCTCCCGCATCAGAGACGTACCCGAGGTTGTCAACATCTACGCAGCCACATCAAACCCCCTGCAAGTGGTCGTGGCGGAGTCCGAACAGGGACGAGGAATACTGGGAGTCATAGACGGCTCCTCTCCAAAAGGAATAGAAACAGAGAAGGATGTCTCCGAAAGAAAACAGTTCCTCCGAAAAATAGGCTACAAGCTCTAGATGAACCAAAAGATGATTGACCCTGGCACGTCGAAGCTGAGGGTGCACAACACCCTCACCAGAACAGCAGTCGAATTCCAGCCACTCAGAAGCCGCCGCGTCAACATGTTTGTCTGCGGCCCAACCGTATGGGACGTGTCACATGTCGGACATGCAAAGACATACGTGGCGTATGATATCATGGCTCGTTACCTGCGACGTAAAGGCTTCAGCATATTCTTCATCCTCAACATTACAGACATTGACGACAAGATCATCAACAGAGCAAACAGAGAAGGAGTGGACCCGTTGGAACTGGCTGACAAGTACGCATCGGCCTTCTTTAAGGACATGAAAGACTTGCATGTCGACAGCGTTAACCTCTATGCTAAGGCATCCGACCACATACCCGAAATCCTCGACCAGATCAAGGGGCTGATCGCGAAAGGGATAGCCTACCAGGTCGACGGGGATGTATACTTTGACACCACAAAGTTCCCCGGGTACGGGAAGCTTTCAAGACAGAAACTGGAAGACCTGACAGTTCACAGGATAGACCCTGACCCGCGCAAGAAGAACCCTGGCGACTTCGTACTCTGGAAGAGCCAGAAGCCTGGGGAACTCTACTGGGAGAGCCCATGGAGTAGAGGAAGACCAGGCTGGCACATCGAAGACACGGCGATAACTCTCACCTATTTCGGGCCTACCTACGATATTCATGGAGGAGGAAACGAGCTGATTTTCCCGCACCACGAGGCAGAGATTGCGCAGGCAGAAGCGCTGACCGGCAAGCAGCCGCTTGCACGTTTCTGGCTTCACACCGGACTCCTGAACATCAGCGGCAGAGAGATGCACAAATCTCTAGGGAACATCATTCCGATACAGGACATTCTACGGAAGGTTGGCCCTACGGCGCTCAGAATACTGTACGCAGGTACCCACTACAGGAGCCCGCTAGAGTTTACCGAGGAAGCCCTCGAACAGGCCAAGAACCTATCCCTCCGATTCAGAAGAGCATACAACATGATCGTTCTCGCGAGAGACAAGCATAACCAGGCAGGACCCGGCGACGAAAAGGTTCTGAAACACGTAGAATCCGCCCGGGACGAATTCTACAAAGCCATGGACGATGACTTCAACACGCCAGCTGCTCTCACCGCTTACATCAAAATCGTAGCCATTGCAGAAGACGAAGCCAAAGCCCAAGGCGAAAGAACAACCAACGAAATACTCAGGACCATGAGCGAGCTAGGCTCCGTTATTGGCATAACCGAGCAGGACGAAACATCCCAGGAGAGGTTCTCAGAACTCATCAGCCTCATCTTGGAGTTGAGGTCCGAGCTAAGAACCAAGCGAGAGTATGCTCTGGCCGACAGGATTCGAGACAAAATGTCGAAAATGGGCCTAGTCTTGGAGGACGCGGCCGAGGAAACGAAATGGATTGGGTGAAGGCGAACTAACGGACAGGCTTTCTCGCGAACACTTTCGCGTGGGATTTCAGAATGTCCTTTGCCTGGTTCAGCTGCTTGAACGAGCCGATATCGTGGTGGGGTTCTTTGGTTAGGAAGCCGTAGACCTTCTCCCCCTTATTCACGAGCTGAGGCAAAACGTCTCCCGCCAAGTCCGAGCCTGCTGAACAGTATCGTAAGACCTCGGGCTCGCAAAGGTAGACCCCGATGGAGACGGGGTATTCAGGGAGCACGGGCTTCTCTTCAAAGTAGTTGATTCTGCCCTCGCCATCAACCCGTCCGACTCCGTAGTCTATTCTCACCCCCGTGCTTAGGGCGATCGTGCAGACCGCCTTCTTCTCCTTGTGGAAGCGTATCATCTCTGAAAGGTCGAGGCTTGTGAGCACGTCCCCATAGTAAACGAGGAAGGTGCCGTCCAAAAGCGCTGATGCGTGCTTAATGGCGGATGCCGTGCCGGTTCGCGAGCTTATGTCATAGTTGATGTTGACCCGGAACTTTGCCCCTTGTTCCAGGTGGTTTCTGAAAACCTCGGAGTCTTCATCGGAGAGCAACATCACGATGTCGTTTACGCCATGGTACGCGAGGTAGTTGATGACGTAGTCGATGAATGGTCGTCCGTTAATCGGAATCATTCCTTTGGGAATGTAGGTGGTGAGGGGCGAGAGCCGTGTTCCCGCACCTCCGGCAAGCACGAGAGCCTTCATCCCCCGAAACCTTGAGGGCTTTGCGAGACATCGTCCTATATGGGCTTCGCGCTCTAGGAACAGCCGGATCGAAGCGTTGAAGATAGCGGAATATTCCTAGCTCATGGAGACTCTTGCTGGAAGAACTGTCTCCAAGGATTTCACCACCGTGGTCAGGTCGTTCCTCTCTGCTATTAGAGGGCGCAGGCTTGGCTCGATAGAGTCTCTGGCTATTCTGAGGGCGGACTCGTCCAGTGCACCGCTCTTATGGTCAAGTTTTGCATTGACCAAGTACTTGGTCAGACTTGAAAGCTGGCTTGCGATCTGGCCGAGCTTCGCTTTCATGGAGTCGGCCAGTGCTTCCGCGGTTTTCACCTTTTCCAGGTAGCCTGCTTTCTGGCCCTCAAGGATTTCAGAGTAGATTTCTCCGTCTATTTCCTTTGCGTCTTTGAGAGATTCGAGGGCGGTGACTCTCTTCCGGAGGATTGTTAGCTCTGAAATGATGTCCTGAGACTCGACCTTCCATTCGGGCGTGAGCGTGATATTCTTCGGCGTTAGGGCTATCTGTCGGGCTCCAGCGGTGAGAATCCCGTTTCCCGCAACTTCCACTTGGACCCCTTCCAGTTCACCGTGAACGTTCCGGTCGATCCCAATTATCCGTCCCAGCTGTCGTCCGTATATGTCAACTACGCCTCTCCCGAGAAGAGCCTTTGTTTCTAGCTCCGGCGATAGCAGAGGCCTGCTACCTCAACCGGGCAGGGTCGTTGTAGATCTGGGGTATCTCGGGGAATTTCTCCTTCATCTTCTGTTCCGCCATCAAATCCGCCTCCTTCAGGACCCGCGCTGACTCGTCGCTGGCAGGTATGAAGGTCCCCCCCGAATCCACTGCTTCTCCGACCTCCATCGTCAAGCTGGCCAGTGAGTCTTCAACGTCGCCTAGGCTGGTGGATATTTGGGGAAGCTTTCCTTCCAGCTCGCCGCGAACAGCGCCGATAATGCCCTTGACTGCCCCCATGCTGTGAACCATGTCGCCAAACTGCTCTACAGTCTCAAGACGAAGTAGAGCTTGCTCAAGACTAATCTGGCTGGTGATGCTTGTCCGCACTAGTTTTCGGATCTCGACGCATTCGTTCGCGAACAGGGTGGCGGACTGCGTATCTCTTGACTGTAATGCTTTGACGCATCGGTCGTAAAGAGTTCGGTCTCGGGCTTCCATCTGGCTGATTGTCTGGCCCAGCCGGCTTGTCTGTAGCCTCAACCGGTGAGTGGCCATCTGGATTCGCCTCTTCATCGGAGTGGGCTTGATGGCTTCCCGGATGCGGTCAGCTAGGGTCGGGCTGTCGCGGAACATTGTCAGCGGTCAATCCTCTTGCTTGGGGTGATGAACCCTGGAGGTTTCAGGTGTAACAGCTGGTGGGCCGTGGACGCGCATCTTGGCAGTGCGGTAACCATGAGTATGGTAGTTCCGTGGTCCTTGTTGAGGCCACGCAAGAGCGGCATGACGAGATTGGAGGCGGACGTGTCGAGGTCCCCCGTGGGCTCATCCAAGACGAGTAGCTGCGGCTTGATTGCGAGGGCTCGTGCAAGGTCGATTCTCTTCCGCTGCCCCGCGCTGAGAGACTCTGGATAGGCTCGTGTGATCCTCTCCAACCCGAAGAAGGCAATCGACTCTCTAATCCGTTCATCACGCTCGCCTTTCGGGATTCCCGCCATGGAGAGCGCCAGGTTGAGATTCTGGCCGACAGTGAGCTGAGGTACGGCTGTTGGACGCTGAAAGACCGCCCCCGTCTTGACGAGCGAGCAGCGCTTGACGAAGGAAGATCTGGTGACATCTTCTCCGCTAAAGTGTACGGTCCCGCTCGTCGGCTTCTCCAGCCCGAGTATTATGTTGACTAGGGTTGATTTTCCCCAGCCTGAGCCTCCGAGGACTGCGACAAAATCCCCTGGGTCAACCCTTAGAGAAACTCCTTCATCGTAGAGCTGGATAACCCCGTCGGAGTGGGGGTATTCCATTTTGACGGATGTTGTCTCGATTAGATAGGTCATTTTTCCTATGCCTTGTAGCTCTCGGCGAATTCGGCAGACCGTACCCGACGAAGACTGGGTCCAGAGTAGAAGGTGCCTCCTAAGACTGCCGCTAGCACGAGCAGCAGGCTGCGTGAACCAACCGAGTATCCTGTGGTGATGATTTCTAAGGATAGGAAGGGGGAGAGCGCTATTAGTGAGCAGGTAAACCCCCGGAGGAAATGCTTCGCCCAGACTTGCCATGCGGACCCGCCGTAGGCGAAGAGGGCTAGTTCCTCCCTCAGCTTTCGCGTCGCGTTGGACAGAGACGCAAGTGTGCATGTTGGCAGAACGGTCAGAAAGAGCGTTAGGAAGCCCAGTTCGACGCCTCCGACGGTGAATCTGGTCAGGTACGCTTGAAGCCCGGCCAGTCCGATGATCGCAATTACGAGTAGGTCTGTGAACTCCCGGGGAAAGGCTCCGCCCACGACGAAAGGGGCCCAGCTGGGCTTCTCCACAGGGTCACGCCCTCTCTTCTACGGCCATGGCCCGGAGGAATGTCCCTAGGCGGCCTTCGTCATAGGTCTTGATTACTGACGATGCGAATTCGATGTCTATGTTCATCGACCGGAGTTTGGAGAGGACGGCGTTGACATCTTCCTTGTTTCTTGCGACTATGTGGAAGAGTCCTTCAGGGGACCCTAGCGAGCTGATAATGCTGACTGTTCCCGGAATTTCTGCAACCCGTTTCAGAATATCATCCCTTGAACCAGCGGATGGAAAGTTGGCCGCGACAAGGACCTGTTCGGAAAGGCCGAGTTTTGAAAAGTCTATGAGTGTGGTGTATTCGCGTATTATGCCGGATTCTTCCAGGCGGTTGACTCTGTAGCCGACCACGTTCGGGTGTAGGCCCAGTTTTCTTCCGATTTCCACGTATGACGATTTAGAGTTCTCCGCGAGCTCCGCCAGGATTTTCAGGTCAGTCTCGTCCAGGTTCATGTTTTCGCCCCTTAGCTAGCTCTGAAGGATTCGTCCCAGTCGAAGTAGCGTTTCAGGTTGTTAGTGGATACGCTTGGACGCCTGACATGAAGAATGGCCTGAAAGTCTTCCATTGTAATGGGGTCCGGTACCGCGCTGGGGTCTCCCGGTCTGCCGTGCTGGAAAAAGTCCCTTACAACCTTCAGCTGGGTGGACTGGAAGAGGTCGCGTACGTCTCCGCCTGAGTACCCTTCAGTCTTACGAGCTAGTTCTGCAAAGTCGACGTTGTTGTTGAGTTTGAGGTTATGAGCGTATATCTGAAACATGTCCATGCGTGCTTTCACGTCGGGAAGAGGGACGTAGATGCGTTTCTGGAAGCGACGGATGAAAGGCTCGTCTAGGGCC
>DATBWE010000101.1:0-4183 GCA_036514975.1 Bathyarchaeia archaeon | reverse complement strand
GGCACTGGTAGAATTGTGCCGGTCCAGCCGGGTATAGCGGCTGTCGGGTCGTTTACTGGCAGAACGTAGACCTTACCATCCTCTGCAATCTGCTTAATCTGCCAGACGCGTCCCTTGACGATGAAGTTCAGCCCAACACGGGCCATCGTAATCATGAATTCTTCGCCGAGAATCCCGACCGACTGCTGGTTGGTCAGGTCTACGACAAGGTAGCGGCGCTCATCAGGTATCATACTGAGGTTCTCGAAATAGTACAGACGGGTCCGGGATGTTCTGTAGAGTGTTTCGCCGTCGCGTCTGAGATAGCCCACTTTCCGCATGAACTCGACAACCGACTCAAGCTGCGAGGCCTCGAGCCTCCGGTACGGATACGCACGGTGCAGAATCTCTTTGACTCGGGATAGCAAGACGCTTCCCTCAGAGTCCATCAAGAAACCCGCAACCTGGTGGGCGAGAACGTCAAGCGCACCGAGGTGAATCAGAGTCGGCTCCAGCCGTCCCTCCCTGGCCAGCTCGATGACAGCCACGGATTCCAGCAGGTCTTCTGTAGATACGGCAACTAGGATCCCTTCACTGGTCCGTGTCAGGCTATGGCCTGAACGACCAACGCGCTGGACGAGGCTGTTCACCTGCCGGGGCGACATGTACTGGACAACTAGGTCTACGGAGCCAATGTCGATGCCGAGTTCTAGGGTCGAGGTTGCGACGAGCCCTCTGATTTCCCCCGCCTTGAAGGCCTCCTCTGCCCGGACCCGTTCTTCCCGCGGAAGCGAGCCGTGATGGACCATTATTTTCTGGTCCATCATGTTGAACTTTGAACCTAGCATCTCAGCGTTGACACGGCTGTTTGAGAAAATCAGGGTGGAGTCATGGGCTTCGACAAGGTCCGAAACCAGTGAGAGTCGAGCGGCAGCCTCGGGGGCGGTGTAGACCCTGCGGGCCAGCTCTTGGTCCGCCTCGCCGGGCGCAGGATACTCGACCTTGTAGACCGTTGGCTTGTTCAGGGGAATCTGAACTGTTCGAACAGGTTCGCTTCCGCCTAAGAATTGAGCAATCTCCTCTGGATTGCCGACTGTGGCCGAGAGCCCGACACGCTGAAAGGGTCTGCCAGTGGCCTCCTTCAGCCGCTCAAGTCCGACGGTGAGCTGTACTCCTCGGCGGTCCCCTGCAAGCTCATGGATCTCGTCAACCACGACCGCCTTGACATGACGCAGGTGGTCGCGCATGCGTCGGCCGGGAAGAACAGCTTGCAAGGTCTCGGGTGTGGTGATGAGAAGATCCGGTGGACGCACAGACATTCTCCTCCGGTCCTTTGCTGGTGTGTCGCCATGGCGGACCTCGACGGTGAAGCCTAGCTTCACAGACCATGTCTGCAACCGTTTCAGGAGGTCACGGTTCAGAGCGCGAAGCGGTGTGATGTAGACGAGGGAGATACCCTGACGATTCTGGTCCTGAATCATCCGGTCAATCAGGGGTAGGAGAGCAGCTTCCGTCTTTCCGGAGCCCGTCGGCGCGATGACAAGAACATTATCGCCCTTGGCAATGAGAGGGATGGCTTCTGCTTGTGGAGGTGTGGGCCGGGATATGCCTGCTTCTTCTAGAAGGCTCTTGGTAGGCGGCGAGAGGAGGGTGAACGCTTCAACCATTGCTATACACCCGCGGGCTGGGCTGGCAAGGATTTGCCCTGCCGGGAGATAAACTGCCTAGGTAGACAAACCTAAGCTGGACTTATAGGCGATAAGACGCTTTTTGCGAGAGGAAACTGGGCTTTCAACTGCTTCCCGCTATTTCTTCTCAGTTATCTTGGCGAGAAACTCCCGGTATGCCTGGGCATTCATCAGCCCTGAAAGCTCCTTTTTCAAATCGCTCGGTTTGATGAGCGTAATCCATCCTTCTCCATAGGGACCTTTGTTCACGAGTTCGGGAGCATCTGAGAGGATGTTGTTGACCTCTAGAACCTCTCCCGATACTGGGGAGTATACGTCGGCTACTGCCTTGACTGATTCGACTGTTCCGAGGCTCTGCATCCGGCTGACCTCGGTGCCGACTTTTGGGAGTTCAACGTAGACGACCTCGTGGAGGGATTTCTGCGCATAGTCTGTGACGCCAACGCGGCACTTTTCGCCTTCGACGCGGACCCACTCGTGCTCCTTGGTGTAGTATAGACCATCGGGAACGCTGTAATCTTGCTTCAACCTTGAACAGTCTCCCGGAAGGTTTCTTTCAGTATAAAGATTCCAGAGAACCCATTCAGAAGAACTGGTCCTTGTCAGGCCAACTCATCCAGCATCTACACCGGGTCCGATTTTCGGGCCAGGGTTTGACATTGAACCTAGGACACCGCCGATGAGCGTGTAGAATGGGCCTGCAAGGCCCCATGCCAAACCAGCCTCGCCAAACTCGGCGAAGAGTTCCACCCAATACACGAGGGACGTGACCGCAAGAATGGAACTCCACAATCTTGTGCCTTGAGGCCTAAGACTGAGCAACAGCGTACCAATCATCATCAGCAAGCTGGCCCCTACAGCAAATACTGACAGTAATGGGTCGTTGCGATACTGGACGAACGTGACGGCTACGAACATTGTGAAAAGCCAGCCGAGGATACATAAAACGAAAGCTATCCCCGGCCTACGCCTGCGATGAAACGTTTCTCCTGAGGCTAGAGCGTTTTCCAAAACTAGACTCTCAGCTGATCAATCGTCAATGGCAAAGCCATGCACATCCAAGCCCAGCGTCTCCCTTTTCGAGCCTTTTCTCGCTAGCCAGGCGTCATTGCTCTTGCAATATTCCGGCTACCAGCATCGGTATATCGTCCCAGCTCTTCGCCTTGAAGACCCGGGGCATATCAGTGACATCTCTGTTCCAGGGTCTCGCGTAGAGGATTCCGCGCATTCTCGGGTTGCGCGAAATCAGGGGCATCAGTTCCGGCGCGTCGTCAATGTAGACATCATAGTTCAGGAACACCTTGTCTCGCCATCCCCGAACCCTGACGAACCGTTTGTACGGAATCCCCTGATTCCGCAGCCAGCTTTTCGCGCCCTCAACCGTCCTTCTGCTGCGACCTGTAACAATGTCCAGGTCTCCCAGTTTTTCGACCCTCTCAACTTTCTCCGCTAGGCGAGGCTCGGTGGGCGGAATACTCTCCCACGCGTCCCAAGTCTCGTCGAGAATCTCAAAGAACTGCTCTTTCGAGATTCCCGTCTTGCGCCACGAAGTCCAAGTATCCAAATCGTCAAGCTTGAGCCTGGTCCCAAACCGCTCGTTCACTATTCTGCACCAGGCCTCCATCGTCTCCGCTAACACACCATCCAAGTCAACAGCTATCTTGGGCTTCGTGACGGACCGAGACAAGCCAGTCAAATGAGCCCTGTGTGAGCCTTTAATCTTGGCCCACGAAACTCTGTCTGCAAATGCCAGCCGAGATTTCCCTACTGAAGGGAATCAATACCCTTAGGTCGGTTCGCAGGTTCAAACCCGACACTGTCCCGGAGGAGAAAATCAGGGCGGTAATCGAGGCCGCTTCCAAGGCCGCGTCCGGTAGCAATACCCAGCCGTGGGAGTTCATAGTTGTTCGCGATGCCGACGTAAAGACCCTTTTGAAAGAGCCCATGTTGAGAACGTGGCTCGAACGGATCCGCGGTGCCGGAGGGATGCCCGGACGAATGAAAGAAGTCTATGATGAGGCTACCCAGATGCTACGCGATACCGAGAAAGTCCCAGTGCTGGTTTATTGTTGTCTTGACCTGAACAGGGTGAGCAAGAGCGAGGAGGTCCGCTATGCAAGCATTTATCCTGCCGTCCAGAACCTCATGCTGGCCGCCCATGCCCACGGGCTCGCAACCTGCCTCACTGTACACGGGTCCACTCCCGCCAGGGGCGAGCCTGAGGTGAAGAAGATTCTCGGGATTCCGGACCACGTGAAGATAGCTTGCCTCGTCTATCTCGGATACCCCGCAATAAAGCTCGGCCTGCCCAAACGCAGGCCTATCGAGAATTTCGTCCATTATGACGGCTGGTAGGGTCTGGAAACCGTTAGGATTATGAGCCGGGCGGTATCGCCCGTCCGTAATCCGTTGGAACGTTGCTTTGGAACAGCCCTATGCTTTGAATAGCGTCCCGTCGAAAACCAAGCCCTTCGCCCTGCCCGGCGCAACAGTCCACTATGCCCGTGACCGGGAAT
>DATBWE010000100.1:0-5833 GCA_036514975.1 Bathyarchaeia archaeon | reverse complement strand
CTGTGAGAACGCATCGCCTGGACCTTCGTGACTATTCCGATGTTGAGGCGGCCTTGGCCGACTCGGGAAGCCTCGAGGGCGGCCCGGACCCCGCAAGCCCTGATCCGATGACAACTATGTCATGGTCCAAGACTTCCCTCTGTTCTCGTCCTCCCGGGCTCAACAGGCCGCCCGACGATTCTCCCTTCGAAATCTTATTGTTGCTCCGTCTCTTCTTCTCCGGTTCCAGCTGGCAGTGGGTGTCCTGGGATGCACTTGATGAAGCCTCGACGCATCAGAAGTTCCATAGTCTTCCGCGCGTGCGAGATGACAGAGACTGCCCGGTCGTAGATTTCATCTCTACTCAGTTTCAGTCTGGCAACGTCCTGCTCAACGGCCTTCACGCCTACTGCGGCTGCTTCTCTGGGGAAGACTTCCCAATCGCCCATATCGGGGACTATTCGGTCTTCGCTCAGCCCCTTCTCTTCGGCCGTCCGGGCCAGTTCCTTAGCTGCGGCTATGCACATCTCGTCGGTTATGGTTCTCGCCCTAACATCAAGGGTTCCTCGGAATATTGCTGGGAAGCCGAGTGAGTTGTTGATCTGGTTGGGAAAGTCTGAACGGCCCGTTGCTACTATCTTCGCCCCAGCCTCTTTCGCTTCCCATGGCCAGATTTCCGGGGTGGGATTTGCGCATGCGAAGACAATGGGATCGCTACTCATCAGAGAGATGTACTCCTTCGGAACCACGCCGGGTCCAGGCCTAGACATTGCGATCAGCACATCTGCCCCTTTCATGGCCTCTTTCAGAGCGCCCACTCGGCCTTCCCTGTTGGTTTGGAGACACATTTCCCATTTGGCCCTGTACCTCTCTTGGAGGTCTGTTCTCTCTCTGCTGAGGATTCCCTTGGTGTCAACCATCACCAGGTTGCCTGGCGTCACTCCTGCTTCCATCATGATTCTGGCTGTTGCAATGTTGGCGGCTCCGGCACCCAGCATGCAAACGGAGGCCTCGTAGATTTTCTTGCCTACGAGCTTGAGGGCGTTGATCAGTCCGGCGCATGCTACCGTTCCGGTTCCCTGCTGGTCATCGTGCCAGACGGGGATTTGCATGTCCGCTCGGAGAGTCTCGAGAATATCGAAACACTTTGGTTGAGCTATGTCCTCCAGATTCACGCCGCCAAAGGATGGCTGCAGCCACCGGACAGCACTCATAATCTCTTGGGGATTCTTCGTTCCGAGGCAGATCGGAAACGCGTCAACGCCACCTAGGCATTTGAAGATGAGGCTCTTCCCCTCCATAACGGGAAGGCCTGCCTCGGGTCCGATGTCACCCAGGCCGAGGACCCGTGTTCCGTCCGTGACGATTGCAACGTTATTCCATTTGTTGGTGTAATCGAATACCTTGTCAGGATTCCTCTGAATGTCCTTACAGGGGTCTGCGACTCCAGGCGTGTACCAAATGGAGAAATCATCGCACGAACTCACGGGAACTTTGGGAACGATCTCTATCTTCCCGTGGTAAAAAGGATGATACTTCATTGCTAATCTAGCGGGTTCATAGGCACGCTCCAGGAGCTTCTCTTCCTGCACGACCATCAGTCTGTTTGTCCTCCTGGAGACAAGTGCCAGTGTGACGCCAGTGAACAAAGCGATAACATAGCGTCTTCGAGGTTGAAGTCCGGCTTTCGCGGTTATATTCTGGGTGTCCACTATTAGGTTCAGTGTGGCACAAGGCTAGCGATTGTGTACCTACGAGTCTCAGCTCTCAGAACGAGGCGTTCGACAGAGGTCAAAACGTAACGGGGTTCGCTGATACGTCGGCGACGGCCCCTAAATGGATATCCGCTCCTTAGGGCCGTATTTGACTTCCCGGCAGGGAATTTCGCCGACCGGTGAACTCACCAGTAGTGTCGAGTTCTTTCCGTAAAACCTCCAATTCGAAGGCGGTTGGCGGAAGGGATTCTTCTAGGTTGTCCGAAACCTTGAGGTCCCACCCGGTATTCTCACGAACCTCTTGCATCGTAGAGCACGGGTGTAGCTTTGTCAGAATAAACTCCTTTGTGTTTGGGTCAGGGGTTAGAGTTGCCAGGTCGGTGACGATGGCGCATGGGCCGCCTCCCGGTAGCCCGAGCTCCTTCCGACTGGTCCCTCCGGAAATGTAGCCGGGGCTTGTGCGGTGGTCAAGTTTCTCCACCAACCGTGACTTATCATGGCGGACCATTATGACGAACTTCTGGCCGCCTACGGCGACGTCGTGGGCTCCGCCGCTACCTGGGAGTCGAGTCCGAGGGGAATAGTAGTCCCCTATCGTGGTGGAGTTGATGTTTCCGTATTTGTCGACTTGGGCGGCTCCGAGGAAGCAGACGTCGAACTTGTTGTTCATCGCCATCCATCCCAGAGCGGACATGAGGTCGCAGAAGGCTGTTGCGTTCGCCTGCAGGACAGTGTCGTCAACGCCCCAAGGGGCGCGGCCTGTGCTTGAGGCCCCTATGATGCCAGATTCGAACACCTGCGTTATGTTAGGCGTCCTGGTTCTCTGTGCCAGTTGTGAGGGCAAGAGGCTTAACCCTACTCCGACAAACACGGTGGAATTGTCCCTAATGAAACGGGACGCCTCCACTATCATCATCTCCGTTGAGGTAAACTTTCTAAGGAGTTCTTTCTTTCCGCCGATGCCCACCATCTAGGCCACTACCTCCAGTTCTTTCTCTTTCAGCAGATACTTCCGAAACGGTTCCATCAGGGGTGAGGAAGCGGTTTGCGTAAGCCGCTCGGCCTCGGGCCCGATCATCTGGAGGTAGTCGTCCTCGTCTTTGTAGGAATAGACGAACCAGTCCAAGTAGTCCTGGAACTCGTCCCTCCGAGCTGACCCGTTGAACAGCTTGACGTGTGGAATGTCCGGGTCGTACAGTCCTGGGCATCCTGTGGGCCAGGCTGACAGTCTCCAAGGAACGACCGCGTCCACTCCGATAGATGGGATAGTCACAAGGTTAGGATAATTCCTGCAGAGGTCTTGAGACACGACATGGTCCGTGACAACGATGACTTGGCGTCCGGCCCGAGACAATAGGTCGTCGTGGCCCACTGCTCCCAGCAGGAAAGTGTTTCCGTCCTTGTCGGCCATGGGTGCTTGTATGACTGTGAGGTCTGGCTTCAACCCCTGAATCAGCGCGACTTTGCGTCCAGTCCCGAAGGGGTCTCGGACGTGAATGTACTTCCTGTACTCGTGCGCCCCCGGAAAGCCTAAGCCTCGAAGGTTGAGGTCTCCCCAGACTCCTGATATGGAGGGTATGAAGGGCAGGTTCAGCGAGCCTGCGAGGCATCGAAGGTTGAAAGTTAGATTGCTCTCGTCCTCCACCTGGACCTTTCGAGGGACTCCTTCCTCTATGCTCTTTTTGATTACGTAGTTGAGGCCCGCACGTTCGAAGCCGATGAACTGAACAATCATCGACTCTACGATCCCCGCGCCTACGAGTAGGGCTGTTCCGAAGGAGGCTGTCCCACCAGCCATCAAAAGGTCCGAGACCTTCAGGTTGCCGGCTCTTTTCTGGCGAAGGATTTCCCTAGCGAAGACTACGGGCTTTCGCATTAGGGGCATACCGGCGAAGGCGATGCTCTGCCGGTCCCGGACGAACTTTCTCACAGCATCATCAAGCGTCAGTATCTTGTCCAATCTTTCCAACGGGCCAGAGTAGGGTGGTCGAGTGTATAATCGGTTGGTACACAACGAGGATGCTTGTGCCACACTGAAACCGTTTGTGGACGTGATAGACGCGGGCGTCTATTTTGAACACGCTTTCCAGCTGGAGCCTTATCCGCGGTCCATTCTCACCCGGTCATCCACTCGATAATGGGCAAATGACAGGTTGGGAAGTAGCGCAATGTGTACTCTAGTAATAAGTAGTGGCATTGCATCGGGAAGGGTCCATGCCGTTAACTCCACCTCCGTCTGCTCAAAGAGCACACGAAGAGCTTCTTCATCTTCTGGTCAAAGTTCAGCACCTGTCAGGTAAGACAGGTATTATTGCCGAAGATCTTGCCAAGACGCTGAAGACTCACATGGAAAAGGAAGAGACCTTGGTCTTGCCGCTGCTCGGTCTTCTCCCCGACTTGGCATCCAAGAAGACGTCTTCCCAATCAGCCAGGCGCGCATCTCGCCTGTATTCTGAGATGAAGAAGGAATATTCAGGGATGCTTAACGGGCATCGCGAAATCAGGAAACTACTCTCCCGTCTAAAAAAGGTAGGTGCAGAGGAGGGACATCTAACAGCAGTAAGATTCTCTGAAACCTTGGAGCAGCACGCCAAAGAGGAGGAGGAAATTCTCTACCCTGCTGCCCTCCTGGCAGGAAAGCTGGCCGCGGGCAATGCAAAGCACGATTAGCAGGAAGACCTAAGAGCCTTTCATGTCGTCGCGAGGCAAGGCCAGAACTCTCGACCCGATTTTCTCTCCGAAATCCGTTGCCGTCATCGGAGCATCACAGACAGAAGGCAGTGTAGGCCGTGCGGTCTTCAGCAACATACTCGAGGGTGGGTTTACAGGCGTCGCGTACCCTGTCAACCTGAAGGCGCCTTCTGTCTGCGGGGTCCGCGCATATTCATCGGTCTCAGACATTCCCGGGGATATCGATCTCGGAGTGGTGATCGTACCTGCGACTGTTGTTCCAAAGGTCGTTGAGGAGTGTGGCAGGAAGGGCGTCAAGGGTCTTGTAGTGATATCTGCCGGTTTCAAGGAAGTGGGGAGTGAGGGGGCGCGGCTAGAGGCCGATACAGCCGACATCGCAAGAAAATATTCCATGCGCCTTATCGGCCCGAATTGTCTGGGAATAGTCAACACAGACCCTGTGATTCGGATGAACACTTCCTTTGCATCCAAGATGCCGGCTGAGGGGTCAATAGCCTTCGCGTCTCAGAGCGGAGCCCTTTGCGCGGCCATTCTGGACTATGCCAGGGGTGAGAACATTGGCTTTTCAAAATTCGTCAGCATGGGAAACAAGGCAGATGTCAACGAAAACGACCTGCTCGATTTCCTCGGCTCGGACCCGCATACCAAAGTGATACTCCTCTATGTGGAGGATATTATTGACGGGCGAAAGTTTGTCGACGTGGCCAGTCGAGTGACGGAGAAGAAGCCCATAGTTGCGGTGAAAGCAGGCGTCACGCCTGAAGGCGCAAAGGCCGCTTCCTCCCACACAGGCGCGTTGGCTGGCTCAGAAGAAGCCTACGATGCCATCCTTCGACAGTCAGGGGTATTGAGGGTCGAGTCTGTAATAGAGCTCTTCGACTACGCTCGTGCGTTTGCAGAGCAGCCTCTGCCAAGAGGAAACCGTGTAGCTATCATCACGAACGGGGGCGGACCCGGAATAATGGCCACAGACGCTTGCGTAAGGTACGGTCTTGAGATTGCTCAGTTCTCAGAGACCACTAAGAAAAGGCTCCGGGCTGGACTGCCCAAGGCTGCCTCTGTAAACAACCCAGTGGACATTATTGGAGACGCTCAAGCGGACCGTTACGAAGTCGCCCTGCGGGCTGCGCTCTGGGATGAGAACGTGGATTGTGGGCTGGTAATGCTCACTCCCCAGGCCATGGTTGACATCAGAAAGGTTGCTGAGACAATAGTGGCAATAGTTCCTCAGTCTGGAAAAACGGTCGTTGGCTGTCTAATGGGCCTTGTCGACGTGTCTCCGGGCGTAGAGGTTCTGGAGCAGAACGGCATCCCGCACTACTCCTTTCCAGAGTCAGCGGTTCGATCCCTCGCAACACTCTACCATTACCAGCGGTGGATTGAGAGGCCTCGCACCGAGGTCAAGCATTTCAAAGTGGACTTGAAGTCCGCCAGGCAGATTATTCGAC
>DATBWE010000099.1:0-5336 GCA_036514975.1 Bathyarchaeia archaeon | reverse complement strand
CGCAACCTACAACCAATGGTAAGGGCCAGAAGAAACACCCACCTGACACGATGGGAGAACTCGAACCGAGAATGACAAGGACAAACCCTACGAAGATGACGGCGGCGGCGATGGCTAACAGCGAAACCGGTCCTACCTTGATAGGCTGCCCCGACCCGAGTCCCATGGATTCTTGATCTGTGGCACACTTTCGGCACAACAACCGAACTCGACAGACGGGACAAATCGACGAGCCGCAGTTCTGGCAGAGGTAGAGCGCGGTCCTTTCGCCGCAGACCTCGCAGGTCCTCGCCGACAAGTCACCGTTTCAGCTCGGGGAAACCAGGAACGACTGTAGTAGGAAGAAGGCCATGAGGACTACGAGAAGCAGCACGGCTAGAACCAGCATGGACCTTGCTACCTCCCTGTTGCTCCCCAGGACGATGGGGAATAGCCCGATTATTATGACCGCTCCGCCCTGCGACCTTGCGTTTCCCCGAAGAGAAGGAACCGCTAAGGCTACGAAAGCCAGGAGAAACCCGACCAGCATCAACAGAGCACCAACCAGGACAATTGTTTGGTCGGCCAGGTCCAGCTTCCTCCAGGTACCGCGCGATTTCTAGCGTTTGTTCATAGTCATCTTTAAATAAAGTCCGGCCGGTCCGCCCGGGCTACCTTCGTCCGGAAGTATGAAACCCACATGGACATCAAGATCCTAAACAAGGAAACGGAGACTCTGCGCTTCGTACTTTCCGACACTTCAGCCGCGTTCGCCAACGCCCTCCGGAGAATAATGGTTTCGGAGGTCCCGGTCATGGCGATAGACGATGTCATGATTCTAGAGAATAATTCTGTCATGTATGATGAGATTCTGGCCCACCGGCTCGGACTCATACCCATCACAACTGACCAGGGCTACAACCTGCCCGAGGATTGCAGCTGCAAGAGCGAGCTGGGATGCGAAAGATGCAGAGCTTCCTTCTCGATGGAGGTCGAGGCAAACGACCCGGTCGAGGTCATATACTCGTCACATCTCAAACCGGAAAACCCGGATGTACGACCTGTTTCTGACAGAATCCCAATAGTAAAACTAGCGCAGGGCCAGAAGATCAAGCTGGAAGCCTACGCGCGCCTCGGACGGGGAAAACTGCACGCCAAATGGCAGCCCGTGTCCGCATGCACCTACACGCACGACCCCAAGACCCGAACATTCTCGTTTCTCGTAGAGTCGACTGGCACTCTTCCGCCCGAAAAGATCGTCCTGGAGGCTGCACGGCTGATTAACGTCAAGACTCTCGGTTTTGAAGAAGGCCTCGGAGGAATAGGGGAAAGTTGAGGAAGAAGACAACGACACCGGCCCCGTCGGAAGAAGTGGTTGATGCTACCAACCTAATCCTCGGCCGCATGGCGAGCTATGTGGCCAAGCAGGCTCTAGATGGGAAGCACGTTGTGGTCGTGAACGCGGAGAAAGCGGTGATATCAGGAACCAAGGCACGAGTCGTCGCGCGCGCAAAGACCAAGCTAAGGACAAGGACCCTAGCCAGTCAGGAAAAGGCCCCGACCCATCCGAGAAGGCCTGATACTTACGTGAGAAGAGTCATACGAGGCATGCTTCCGTGGAAAAAGTCCAAAGGGAAACAGGCCTTTCACAGGGTCAGAGTCCACATTGGAGTACCAGACGATTACGGTGGAAAGCCGCTCCTCCGGCCCCTCCATGCTGACGCGTCCAAGCTCCGAGTCCCATACATCACCATCCAACAACTGGCTGAAGAAATCGGGGGCGTACCGGCATAAGCGAGAAAAAGAAAATACTTCTCGAAACAGGCAAGCGAAAAACCTCAATCGCCAGGGCAGTCATAAGACCGGGCAAAGGCCGGGTCTGGGTCAACGACTACAACCTAGACATGATAACCCCTGAAATCGCAAGGCTGAAAATCACAGAGCCACTCCTCATCGCAGGAGAAAGGGCAAAAGGCGTGGACATCAAAGTAACCGTCAAAGGCGGTGGAGTAATGGGACAGGCAGAAGCCGTCCGAATAGCAATGGCCCGGGCGCTCGCCGGATGGACGAAGAGCAGCGAACTGAGAAAGCAGTTCATCGCATTCGACAGAGTCATGCTCGCAGGCGACCAGCGAGTGACAGAGCCCAAAAAGTTCGGCGGACCAGGGGCCCGAGTGAGAAAGCAGAAATCCTACAGGTAAGACTCAGTTGATCATACCGGTCAGATGTTTTACCTGCGGCAAACTGATAGGTGACAAGTGGGAAGCCTTTACCCAGCGGGTCCGGGCTGGAGACCAGCCGACAAAAGTCCTGGACGAACTCGGTCTCAAAAGGTATTGTTGCAGACGAATGATGATAACCCACGTCGAGATTATCGACGAGTTTCTAAAGTTCCCACAAGTATCTGCTAAGAAGCGGGCGGAGATCGTCTAGAGGGGGAGGGACAAGTGGAGAGCCAGGACATTGAAGAGAGGGAGGCAATACCACGGGCCGAAAACCTCCTACTGTCCCTGGAAGAGCTTCTCGCGGCAGGGCTTCACATCGGAACACGTATCAAGACCGTGGACATGGAAAAGTACATTTTCAGAGTAAGACCTGACGGCCTCTTCATACTCAACATAGGAGAAACCAACGAAAAGATTAGGGTAGCCTCCAAGTTCATGGCAAGGTTCGACCCTGCGCGGGTCCTGGCGGTGTCCTCCAGGCTATACGGCAAGACTCCTGTGGAAAAGTTCACGGAACTCACCAAGACATCACCGATAGTGGGGCGTTTCATGCCCGGGCTCATCTCGAACCCGTTACAGCCACACCACGTGGAACCACAGGTCGTCCTCGTGACCGACCCCCGGGCCGACTGGCAAGCCATCAAAGAAGCCACCTCAGTCGGCATTCCAGTCATCGCACTCTGCGACACAGACAATGTCTTCGCAGGAGTTGACTTTGTAATACCCGTCAACAACAAGGGAAGAAGAGCCCTGGCAGTGGTCTACTGGCTACTGGCTCGACAGGTCCTAAGGGAGAGAGGTGAACTCCCCCAGGACGGGACAATCCCGTACACTGTTGACGATTTTGAGACGAAGCTCGCAAGCATGCCCATGGGACGAGCTTCCGGTGGAGAGGCGTGAAACTACGAAAGCCCGCCCAGGCCGGATCCTTCTACGAAGACACTGAAGGCGCCCTCCGGACCCAGATACAGAACTGCTTCCTCAGGCCTCCCGGGCCATGCACCATGCCCTCAGTGCCAGCTGAGAGAGACGAGCAACTAGTGGGGCTTGTAGCCCCCCACGCAGGATACATGTACTCGGGTCCCGTGGCCGCGCACAGCTACAACCGGCTAGCCTCCTCGGGGCCCAGAAGGTCCATTGTAATCATAGGGCCCAACCACACCGGCCTAGGGAGCGGCGTCTCAACAATGACCACCGGAGAATGGAGCACTCCGCTGGGAGAGGTGAAGGTCGATACAGAACTCGCCAAGGAAATCACAGGAAACTCCAGCTTGATAGACGTGGAAGATGAAGCCCACAAGTTCGAGCACTCGGTAGAGGTGCAGCTTCCCTTTCTACAGTTCATCTACCCCCGACAGTTCCAGTTCGTACCAATATGCATGATGCTGCAGGACCTCGAAACAAGCAAGGAGATTGGGGAAGCCGTTGCAAAAGCCGTATCGGGCAAGGAGGCAGTCTTGATCGCGTCTTCCGACTGGACCCACTACGAGCCACACGATGAGGCAGTGAGAAAGGACATGGAAGCCCTCCGAGCAGCCATGGAAATGGACCCGCAGAAATTCCAAACCACAGTCGAAGAGAAGAGGGTCTCTGCCTGTGGCTACGGACCCGTCACAGCAGTGATACACGCTTCCAGAATACTCGGAGCCAAGAACTCGCAGCTCCTCTCCTACAAAACCAGCGGCGATATCACAGGCGACAAGAAAGCCGTCGTGGGCTATGCCGCACTCAGCTTCACGATGTGAGACAGCATCGACCAGACCCGTTCCCAACAGGCTCGCGACCAGCAGGGCCCCTGGAAAGATAATCCTGACAGGGGAACACTTCGTAGTCCTGGGCGCGCCCGCAGTGGCGATGGCGGTGAACCTCTACTCACACGCTACAGTAAGACCGGCCCGTCCCGGTCGGATCGAAGTTGAGGCAGGAATTCCACTCCAAGCCATAGGGCCGGTGAACCAGAACCAAAACCAGAACGGAAGAAAGCTACTGGAGCCCCTGAGGCTAGCCGCAAGGGAAACCCTAGACTACATTGGGGATAAGGGATCGGGAATCTCATTGGATGTTGATTGCGAGATTCCTGTCGGCGCGGGCCTCGGGTCCTCTGCCTCGACAACGGTCGCAATCATAACTGCAGTGGCGAAGGCTAGGAGAGCCAAACTGGCCAGGAAGGAAATCTTCAGGATTGCTTTCGGCCCAGAATCCTTTCTCCACGGAAGCCCTTCAGGCGTAGACCACGCCACAAGCATCTACGGAGGAATCATAAGTTTCACCAAGCCAGAGGGCATAAAGCAGTTGAAGCTGAAGCAGGCTCCTCGAATCCTCGTATGCGACACGGGAATCCACCGCTCTACAAAGAAGCTCGTCGGGGCGGTGGTCAGGAAATCCCGAGAGCAGCGGCAAGCCTACAGCGCGCATGTTGACGACGTGAGAGACATTTCTGAAAATGCCATCAGGGCTCTCAGAAAGGGAGACTCTGGAGAACTAGGGTCTTTGATGGACGCTAACCATGAGCTGCTCGTGAAAATAGGAGTGTCTCACCCCCTGCTGGACAGGCTTGTCAAGGTTGCAAGGGCCCACGGGGCATTGGGGGCCAAGCTCACTGGTGCCGGCGGAGGCGGTTGCATCATCGCTCTCTGCAAGACCGGCAGAGACGAAATTTCGATAGCGCGTGCTCTCAAGAGGCATGGTGGCGTTCCCTACCGCGTAAGCATGGACCGTGAAGGGACCCGAGCCATCTGACTCGGGACAGTGCTCAAATAGCAATAGCCTGAGAAGGCTGCGTTTGTGAGTAGGTTGGAGGCCGAGACTGAACGCCGAAAAGCCAGCCACATAGAAACCACCATGCAGCAGGATGTTCAGTTCCGGACGAAAAAGACGGGCTTTGACGACGTGGAACTGGTCCATAATGCCATTCCTGGCATAGACAGGGACGACGTCAACCTTTCAGTAGACCTGTTCGGACACCACATGGCCGCGCCCCTGGTAATTGAGTCAATGACCGGAGGGACCCCAACAGCAGCAAAGCTAAACGAGATTCTCGCCAAGGCCGCTGAGAAGTTGGGGATCGCCATAGGCGTCGGCAGCCAGAGAGCCGGGATTGAAAAGCCCGAGCTTGCCTACACGTACAAGATT
>DATBWE010000098.1:0-3346 GCA_036514975.1 Bathyarchaeia archaeon | reverse complement strand
GTTGTTGAAGGCTTAACTATCCGGCAAAGAGGACTCTGCCGCGCAGACGCTGATTTTGTTCAAGTATCAGGGTGTCAAGATCTCCTGGTTGGGGCATGATTCCTTCAGGCTCAAGAACGGAAAAACGCTGGTCATCGACCCCTTCAAGCTTCAACCAGTGGTTGAGAAGGCCGAGGTACTCCTCATCACCCATGAGCACTTTGACCACCTCTCTCCTGAAGACATCAGGAAAGTGGCTACGGACAAGACAGTTGTGGTTTCTATCTCGTCCTGCGAGAGCGAGCTTTCCAAGCTGAAACTTGGCGAGGTCAAGCTCGTTCGTCCGGGCGACAGAATCGACTTGGGCGATGTGGCTGTTGAAGCAGTCCCTGCGTACAACTTGAACAAGTACCGTGTGCCGGGCAAAGTATTCCATCCCAAAGAGGACGGAAAAGTGGGCTACATCGTCACCCTCAAAGGAGTTCGAATATACCACGCAGGGGATACTGATGTCATTCCGGAAATGAGCCGGCTCAGAACAGACATAGCACTCTTACCTGTGAGCGGCACCTATGTCATGACCCCGGAAGAGGCCGCAACGGCCGCTGAGATGATTAACCCGAAACTAGCGATTCCTATGCATTATGGGACCATAGTCGGTTCAGAGGGGGATGCCGAGAGGTTCAAACAACTCGCAACCTGCCCTGTTCAGATTCTGAAACCGGAGTAAACGCGTTCGCTAGCAAGAGGGGCTTTGGCAGGGTTGTCTGCCAGAGGTAGATTTCGTAGGTTCGAGATGACGCTGTCAAGGCTCCTGTAGGTCCCCTCAGGAAGCCTACTGAGGGGTCCAGCTGCTCTTACTCGCTGACGGGGGGAAGCATCAAACAGCTTCCATCCTTGGAGCGAGACTAGTTCGGCCTTCGATGTTGGAAACTTTGTGTCTTCGGCCAGGACTGATCGGAGCGAGTCTAGTCCCGCCTGTCCAGTTACCATGGGAAAGTCACCGGTTCGGAGGAAAGCCTTGAGACGAGCCCCGTCCCGGTACATTCTAACTCCGTGAAACGCCAGAATGCTCTTCTCGAACTTGGGAGCTGAGGCCCTGAGTGCTATGCTTTGAAGCTCTCCATCATCGAACTCGTAGATGTTCTGCTGGCCCTTACCGAATAATCGAGAGTATAGAATATCGGACTCGTACTTCGGCTCTTCCCGAGAGATGTCAACGGAATGGATCGCTTCTCCCTCCTTCCTCGTTTCGAGGGCATCGTCGCTGGGGGGTCCGCCGCGAAATTCAACCGCCATTCTCGTCCCATTTGCTCCGAAGGTCGACAAAAGCTCTCTCAGGCCCTTGGCTTGCTGTGATGGGGCCGCTCGGTCCGTGGGTAACAAAACAGTCAGGACACTTGCGTTTAGAATCTTGCATGTTCTCTCCATTCTCCTGACGACGTCGCCTAATCGCGCTCCGCGTTTGGAAGCGAGAGCGTCGACAATGCTTCTGTGACACCTAACTGAGAAATCGAAATCTGGCGGAACGACTTTCCGCCACAGAGAGACTGTTCGAGGGTTCGGGTGGCTGTAGTAGGTGCTGTTTACCTCGACAAAGTCGAAAGCAGATGAGTAGGCTCTGAGGCTGCTCGTGCCAGGGACCCGAAAGTAGGCCCAGCCCCCCGTTCCCACGCGCAGCATAACCAAACATTCAACTGGCAAGAAAAGGGCGGCTACTTAGGCTAGAGGTGAACGAAGACGGGGAAGGTGCTACTCGGAACCTCAGGCTGGTCGTACCAAGAATGGGTCGGAGTATTCTACCCCACAGCATCGGAAAGCAAGCTGAGACACTACACTAAGGTTTTCGGGACCGCCGAGATCGACTCCACCTTCTACGCGTTTCCCCAGCAGGGAACAGTACTGGGCTGGGACCGCTACTCGCCCAAAGAATTCATCTTCAACGCAAAGATCCCCCAGACCGTTACCCATGAGAAGCTGAGGGAGCTGGGGCCGGGACTTGAGGCTGAACTGGACAGGTTTGCTGAACTCATGCAGCCTCTCAATAACAGCGGCAAACTCGGGTGTCTCCTGATACAGCTACCTCCAAGCTACAAGTATGATCCGGGCCATCTAGAAAACTTCCTATCGGTTCTTCCCCATGGCTACAAGTACGCCATCGAGTTTCGGCACAAGACATGGCTCAGAGATGAGACATGGAACGTCCTTGGGAAGTACAATGTCGCCTATACTATTGTCGATGAGCCCCTGCTTCCACCAGAGGTCCACATTACCGCGGACTTTGCCTACCTGAGATGGCATGGACAGGGACAGAGGCCATGGTACAACTATCACTACGCGGAAAAGGAGTTAGAGAACTGGCTTCCCAAGATCAGGAAGGTCGAGGGCGATGTCAAGACTCTCTATGGCTATTTCAACAACCACTTCCACGGCTACGCAGTAGAGAACTGTCTCAGCGTTCTCAAGATGCTAGGAAAACTCACGCCTGTTCAGGAAGAGGCGCTTAACCGAGCGCGTGGTCATCTTGAAGAGGCCAAGAAGCCGTCTGGGGGGCTTGGCAAATGGATGGTTGAGGACAGTCGTCGTTCCAGGCTTGTCGAGACGCTTAGCTCGCTGATGGGAGAGACCAGGCTTGCACGCGCGTTCACAATTCCGGATGAGGAAGTCAGCATCATAGCTGCCAGCGGAGACAGGATTGAGGCGCGCATACGAGATTACCACCTTACGATGGACATGAGGTCGAAGGCGATGGTTCATGACTGCGGAGACTGGGAGAGGTCGATCGAAACAAGACAGCTGTGTAAGCATGTCGGACGAGTTCTCCTGTCACTGCCAGCAGAAGTAGCCCTGGCTTGGGTTACGGAGGTGGAGTCCGACATTGAGAGCTGGTCTTTCAGGAAGCTCTCGGGTTAGCAGACGCACCCTGCTGCCCCGAGGAGTCAATGCCTAGAAGGCCGTGCCAGTCAGGCGTTTTCTCCGTTAAGTATCAGATTTCCTGTCTCAGGGCGAACAGGCTAGGCTTCAGCTAGAAGCGTGTGCTGGAGTAGCTCCGTGGCTGCGGTCCGGTATTCTTCAGCAGCAGGGTTTCTGGGCCTATAAATGATGCCTGGGAGTCCTTTGCTAGGGGCCTCGGCCATGCGGATGGACCTCGGAATGACCGTCTTCAGTACGTGCGACCCAAAGCTGGCTCGTACTTGTTCCTGGACACTTCTGGACAGTGCGGTCCGTCGATCGAACATTGTCAGGATTATTCGGTGGTCGAAAGTGGCCTTGAGGCGCGACTTGACAAGGTCCATTACCTTCAGCAACGTGGGGAGTCCTTCCATTGGGTAGTATTCGCACTGGACCGGGATTAAGATGAGATCTG
>DATBWE010000097.1:0-8206 GCA_036514975.1 Bathyarchaeia archaeon | reverse complement strand
GGGACAGGCGGGACTTCCAAACTAAACAGGGTGGTTCACTCGGAAAGGGTAAACCAGAGTGCTATCAAGTCCATCAAAGTGATAGACAGGAGGCCGCATGGAATCTTCTGCGTTGACCTAAAGGAGGACGAAGAGAAAAGCCCCAAGCCAACTGAGGTCAACTGTAGGTTCACGACGAACGTCCATTATCTCACGATGGCCTCGATTCGTCTTGCAAGGCCAGAGTTCAATTTTCCATGGCTTGCGGCCAGAATAGCAGTCGGAGAGGATATTCCACGCTGCAAGCCGATGAACGCGTTGCCGGCAAACCTGTGGTTCACTAAGAATACCGACATGGGCTTCACCATGGTCGAGGGTGGAAAGTGGCGTGCTGTGGATTTCACGTAGGCATTTCGGCCCGAGCTTTTTTCCGATAGAACAAGAAACGAACCTGACGGTCCCAAAGGAACAACCAGATTACTGACAGGCAGAGGGCCGTCAGTGCCTTAATTCCAGCATCGAGAATGCGTCCGAAGGGCATACTTTGCTCGAAGAGTCTGCTGGGAGCAATGATGCGCGAGAGGAGACCAAGCACGACCAGCATCAAAGCCCACTGAGCGGAGAATATCAAAACTTGATAGGCTAGCGCTTTGTAGTTCATCTGCATCTCACATGAGGAGAAGCGTTACAAGGCCTAACGCTGAAGAAAAGACGAACAAGGCGAACATTGTTGAAACTACTTCTCCTTCTTGGCTAGGCTTTCCGACGAGAAGTGTCCTCACAAGGGTCAAGGGAGACTGTGCGTCCGCTGAAGCTACCAGTTTTCCGTCCTCCGAGAGGTACGTAGGTTTCGCGGTTACTTCCCGGTGTTCCACGAACCCCTTGATTCGGGAGAGGAAGAAGAAGGAATTCTGGACGTGAGGAAACATTGCGACAATAGCCGCAATCTCGACTCTTCCGAGAATAACCATCGTCCCAAAGGCGGCCCCCACGGAGAGCTGGCCAATATTTCCGGCGAAGGCCTTGGACGGATACCGGTTGTAGTAGAAAAAACCAAGCGAAGCGAATAGGAGAAGCGCAAATAGAAAAACGGATACCGATTCGGCCCCTTTCATCAGAAGCCCCGCCAGGAGGCCTGCAGAGATTATGGTGATTCCTCCAGCCATGCTTCCGTTGAGAGGGTCAAGCATATTCACCGTGTTCGATGTGACAGAAACCGCAATCGGGATGGTAAGTGGGTAGATTATGGGTAGATTGAATCCTCCGAACAGAGGCACCCTCAACGTGGGGTTGTAGACTTGGTCCGGAAAGAGGTAGCCCAGAAAGACTATGGGGAGGGCACAGAAGACTATGAGAGCGGGCTTGTATATTCCCCTCATGCGGAATCGGTCGTCCACAGCTCCTACGATAGAAGAAGAAGCCACTACAGCAGAGAATGCAATCATCATGAGCAAGTCTCGGGGGTAGATTGCTGTGTAGATGGCCGATAGCACGAGAAGTGTGATCGGTATAGATATTCCACACATTTCAGGAATGCTCGGCTTGTCAAGTTTGTGAGCGTCGACTCCATAGATTCCGCGGGCCGAGTTGAATGACATGAAGAACCTGGTCAGTAGAAGAGAAATGGGAAAGGCGGCCATTCCAAGAAGAACAACAAGTGGTCCCTCCAAACCCGAGGCCATGCTCCCCGCACAACTGACCCGCTATAAAATGAAAACCCTCATCACTGGGCGAAGGGTTATCAGTAGTCGGGATTCGAGCACGCCGAAGGTCAGCTTGCCCAAGCCGGCTCACCCTTTCTTGCCTAACGCGAGCGAACCTCTGCGCAGAAAAATGCTTGCGGAGATAGGTGTCAAGTCCGTTGAGGACCTTTACTCCGACATTCCTAGCGAGGTCCGATTGAAGCGGCCTCTCAAGGTTGAGGGACTGGCCTCAGAATACGAGATTCGTAGCCACGTCGAAAGCCTCCTAGGCGAGAACAGGTCAGCCAACGACCAGATGGTCTTTCTGGGTGCTGGGGTTTACAATCACTATATTCCTGCCGCGGTCAGGGCTATGGTCTCCCGCTCCGAGTTTCAGACATCTTACACTCCCTATCAGGCCGAAGCATCCCAAGGTCTCCTTCAGGCTTTGTTCGAGTTCCAGTCAATGATGGCGAACCTCGCAGGGGTAGACGTCGTAAACTCCTCACTCTACGACGGCTCAACCGCTCTGGGCGAAGCGGCCAGAATGGCTGTTCGGGCGAACGGCCGAAGGAAAATCCTCGTGCCTAGAGCCCTTCACCCAGACAAGCTCTCTGTCCTCAGGAACTATGTTGAACCGGCAGGAATACAGGTTCAGAGTTACGGCTATGACCTCGATGACGGCGGTGCCGACTTCGATGAACTGAAGGCGAAACTAGACAACAACACTGCGGCTGTCTACTGCGAGCTCCCCACATTCTTCGGAGTACTGGACCCAGAAGTGGCTCGGATTCCATCCATGGCCCACGACGAAGGTGCACTGGCAGTCGTAGGGTTCGACCCTGTCAGCCTTGGAGGAGTCAAGCCTCCTGGAGAATATGGAGCAGATATTGTGGTAGCTGAAGGCCAGTCGATTTCTTCAGAGATGAATTTCGGAGGCCCTGCCCTGGGAGTCATAGGCTGTAAGGGGGAGAACCTCATTCGTCAGATGCCCGGCCGGCTCATTGGAATGACCACAACACTAGACGGGCTAGACAGAGCCTTCACCATGGTATTGCAGACGAGAGAGCAGCACATCCGGAGGGAAAGAGCTACGTCCAACATATGCACCAATGAAGCGCTACTCGCAGTGGGGGCCGCCGTCTATCTCTCTCTCCTAGGACCCCAAGGACTTCAACAGCTCTTCAGAACCATCTTTACCGGAACGTCGTATGCGATAAAGAAACTCGGCGAGATCGCACAGCTCACCGTTCCACGCTTCACAAACCCCCACTACCAAGAGTTCGTAGTCTCAGTCAAAGGCAGGAAGGGGACCGCTTTGAAACTGCAAAAACGATTGCTCGCCCAGGGAGTACAAGCCGGGAAAAGTCTGGTCAAGGATTTTCCAGAACTTGGCGAAAGCCTCCTACTTTGCGTGACGGAAACGACCAGCCAGCAGTCCATTGACAAGCTCCGCCTCCTACTGGGCAAGTTTGTGGAGACGTAGAAGGCCGTGAAGTATCACCAAGCCAGTTGGGATGAGCCCCTTATCATCGAGAGGTCACATTCTGGAAAGAGGGGACACAATCCCCCTTTGCCGACACGGGAGGAAATCAGAGCCCTAGGCCCTGAGCCATGGACCATGCTCCCCCGAACGCTGTTGAGAAACGGGCCACCCTCCCTGCCAGAGGTCTCGGAGCCCGAAGTAATTCGCCATTACACACGCCTCTCACAGGAAAACTACACGCCTGACGTAGGTATATACCCACTTGGAAGCTGCACCATGAAATACAACCCCAAGATCGCGGAGACAGTAGTACAAACCCACAAGCTGGAAAAACTCCATCCTGAACAAGACGAGTCAACTGTTCAAGGAATACTTCGACTGCTCTACGAACTTGGCAGAATTCTCGCGGAGATAACGGGAATGAGCCGTATGTCGCTCCAACCTGCCGCTGGAGCTCACGGAGAGTTTCTAGGTGCCCTGATAATGCGAGCTTACCACGATTCGAAGGGCGAGCTCTCGGAAAGGACCGAGATGATAGTTCCCGACTCTGCCCACGGGACCAACCCATCAAGCGCGGCCATGGCCGGGTTCAGAGTCGCGGTCGTCCCCTCTAACTCCAACGGTATGGTCGATCTGGACGCTCTCAAGAGTGCCGCAGGACCAGCAACAGCAGGGCTAATGATAACGAATCCCAACACACTGGGAATCTTCGAAAGGGACATTATCGCCATAGCTAAGACAGTCCACGAAGCAGGTGGTTTACTCTACTATGACGGAGCAAACTTCAACCCCATACTTGGCAAAGTACGTCCAGGAGACATGGGCTTCGACATCGTCCACTTGAACCTTCACAAGACATTCGCCACCCCCCACGGAGGAGGAGGACCAGGGGCAGGCCCCGTGGGCGTAACAAAGAAACTCGAAAAATTCCTTCCAATCCCACTCATAGGCTTCGACGGAAGGAGATACTTTCTGGACTATGACGTCCCGAACACAGTTGGGAAGATTAGGGCCTTCCACGGAAACGTTGCCGTTCTGGTCCGGGCCTACGCATACATCAAGAGCCTTGGGATAGAAGGCCTGGAATCCGTCGCGGAAACCGCTGTGCTCAATACCAACTACGTACTGGCGAAAATAATGAAATCGGGCATCTTCGATCTACCTTTCAACAAGACAAGAAAGCACGAATTCGTTCTGAGCGGCAAACGACTGAGCGAAAAGACCGGCGTAAGAGTCCTGGACATTGCGAAACAGATGCTCGACGAAGGGGTTCACGCTCCCACCATATACTTCCCGCTTGTTGTAGACGAGGCCTTAATGGTCGAAACGCCCGAGACGGAGAGTCTCTACGACCTTGACCAGTTTGTTGATGCGTTGTTGTCAGCGGCGAAAACTGCTGAGGCAAACCCGAGCGCCGTAAAAGGAGCTCCTCTGAACACTTCGGTGGGGAGAATCGACGACGTGAAGGCCTCGCGTCCAAAGACATTGAGGCTAAAGTGGAGCTAGTTTACCCAAAGGCGTCCGTTTCGAGCTGAACGCTAGGGTTCCGCCTGACGAGAATGTCGATTCCTTTACATCAGTCCGCTAGAACCGTCGCAGTTTGCCCGCGAAGGTTGACGCAGGCGCTTCAGCGATTGAAACAATTTTATAAGGAGACTTCTCTCCGTAGCCGGCCTCTGTATTACGATATGAATACGGAACGCTACTACATCTTATATCCAAGGTCCACGCACGGGGCGGAAGAGTCTCATGTCCGCTGAAGAATTGGCGCCCAACAGGATTCTCTCTACTGAGCCTAGAGTTTCAATTGTGGCTGTAGGGGATGCAGGGAACAACCTCCTGGGTCAAGCCATAGGAAACGGTTTGCGTCCGGACCAATGCACCGCGGTCAACTCCGACAGGAACCAGCTGTCACGGTCCCCTGCAAGGAACAAGGTGCTCCTAGAACGCCCACATACGGATCGAGGGGAGACCCTCCAGCCCGATGCCAGAAATAACCTGTCGTTCTCCACTCAGCGAGTGACACCTTTCACCGAATCCTCCGACTTCACGATTGTTGTTGCGGGCCTGGGCGGTGAAACGGGCACGGGGGCGGCCCCCCTAATCGCGCACTGGTCAAGAAGCCGGGTGCGTCCGGTGGTTTCGGTAGTTGCCATACCATTCATACATGAGAGAGAGCGACGTTTCATCGCTCTTCGAGGATTGAAAAAGATGGTTGACGCATGCGATTGTACAATTGTGATTGACAACAGCGCGGAAAGTGGCACGGCCAGTCTAGAGGGGAGAAGTGCTGACCGACTCGCATCCCTTGCTGTAGGTGGTCTTACTGAGGTCGTGTCTCAAATGAATCCCGTTCGAAAGCAAGAGTTCCGAAGAGTAGTCTCCCTCGGCCCGATCGCTACTCTGTGCTTTGCACCTGTCGGGGCTGGGGATACGGTGCAATCTACAGTCTTAGCAGCTCTGAAGAATCCATCAGCACGATTTCCGATCGACAAGACCCGTGGAGGATTCCTAATCTACAGAGGACCCCGAGAAGTCAGCGATGGCTACGCGGCTCAGGCCTACGAAGCTCTCGCATCCCTAGCCGGCCATGACATCGACTTCTCATACGGGAGCATCCGAACAGTCTCTGAGCCCTCGATCTGCCTGCTCCTGACAGGGTATGAGTACGGTACAGCTGTCCAGGCGTTTGTGGAGTTCATCGAAGACCTCTATGACATTGAATACGGGCAGACGGGCGGGGAGTCGCTTGTTCGAGTTCAAATGCCCCTATTCCAGATGGAACAGGCCTAAGCACGCCGAGTGCTGAGGACCGTTTTCCTCAGCCGGTCCCAGATAGAAATCGGGCGGCCGGAGGGTGTGACGGAGCCTTTTCTTATCGCATCTAGAATTCCCGGAATGTCGCCCGAATCTGTATCGATTACAGTATATGCTCGGCCAATGGTTTGGGGTATGTGAGAGTCGCTACCGGCAACCATAGGGAGCCCTGCCTTGTGCGCATACTTCCGCCCCCTCTTCCATGTTACGGAATGGAGGAAGCTTGAAGAGTTAACGACCTCAATTGCGTCAGGGCGAGCAGTAAGCCGCTCAGGCCTCACGCTTTTCCGGAAGAGGTCATAGGGGTGCGGGATTACCGCCACGCCCTCCATACGGTGAATTTCATTGATGGTCTGGTCAGCCGAGAGTCCTCTGGGTATAGGGGCCGTGATTCCGAGACCGATGACATGACCCTCGCTACTGGAAATCTCTATGCCTGGAACTACAATCGTCCCTCCGACGACGAGGTCCAAAGCGCAGTTGTGGTCGGTGACAGCCGCACCGTCTAGCCCGCTGTTCTTTGCCAATCGGGGAAGATGGTCTAGCGCCGTGAAAGCGTCGCGGGATCTCGTTGTGTGGACGTGAAGGTCAAGTTTTAGCTTCAAACCGTCTTGCTGCTCCTGATTTGCTCCAGCCTTGCTTTGAGGGCTGACGCTGACACTTTGTGAAACAGCGGCCTTAGGGGCTTGACCCGAGTCCCTGGTCTGACGAAACATTTTCCTGCTCGACCCCATCCCTGAAGGCTCGTTTGGGAGAGGGTCCTGAGAATGCTGGAAGCGCTCCGGGGTAGGAACGGTTGAAGGGTAATCCCGACTGTCCCAAGTATCTGGACCGCTATTCCGAGCGAGTTGCCTGCGGCGGACTTGTCGGTCTTGTATTTTTTCCATGGTTCACGTTCGTTGAGGTACCGGTTTCCTATCCTAGCTAGTCCGACAATCTGTTCTAGAGCCTCCTTGAGACGGAACCGTTCCAGTTTCTCGTCGATGTTCTTCGGTGTACTGGCAAGTGCGACAAGAGTGTCCCTGTCCGTTTCCTCCGTTCTAGTGAACTTGGGAACTATGCCGTTGAAGTGGGTATGGAGGAACGAGATCGTTCTGTGGACAAAGTTTCCAATCACATCGTTGAGTTCCGTGTTTACCCTGCGCTCGAATTCTCCCCACGTAAAATTCGCGTCCTTTTGTTCAGGACGGAAACTTATGAGGACATAGCGCCAGTAGTCGGCCTCGGCAAGCTGAATGGCCTCATCGATCCAAACGCCTATTTTCCTGCTCTTTGAGAACTTTTGGCCTTCAAACTGTATCCATTCGGTCGAAGAGACCTGCCATGGCAGGTTGTATTTTTCCCCTGATGCTTTCAGAAGGCCGGGGAAGACTATGGTGTGGAAGGGTATGTTGTCCTTGCCGATGAAGTGAACGTTTCTACTCCTAGGGTCTTTCCAGAGTTTCTTCCAGAGGGTTGGCCTGTGGTTTTTCTCGGCCCATTCTTTTGTCGCGGATACATAGCCGAGGACCGCTTCCATCCAGACATAGATTGTTTTTCCTTCTGCTCCATCAAAGGGGGCAGGTATTCCCCATGAGATGTCTCGTGTCAGGGACCGGGGTTTGAGGCCTTCTTTTATCCAGCCTAGGCTGAAGTTGCGGGCGTTGTCGGGAAAGTTCGGGTTTTCTTGCACGTAGGTTCGCAGCGTGTCCGAGAGTTTGGGCAGGTCGAAGAACCAATGCTTCGACTGTTTCAGCACGGGTGTCTGATTGCAGAGGACGCAGTGCGGTTTGATGAGGTCGACGGGCTCAAGAATCTTGCCACAGTTTTCGCACTGGTCGCCCCTAGCCCCCTGGGCGTGGCAGTGGGGGCATTCTCCTTCCACGAAACGGTCGGGGAGGAACCGTTTGTGATTCTCGCAGTATGGCAGAATCACCGTTTTGCTGTAGACGTAACCGTTTTTCTCTATTTTGAGATAGGTTTCCTGGACGAAGTTTTTGTGGACTGGGCTTTCTGTCCGGGTGTAGTTATCGAACTCTATATTGAAGGCTTTGAGGAGTTGTCTGATTTGTTGATGGTTTCTGTTTGTTAGCTGTCGAGGGGGTAGGCCTTGTTTGATGGCTTCAACTTCGATGGGGGCGCCGTGTTCGTCGCTTCCGCTCACTAGTACGGCTCTTTCGCGTCTGAGGCGGAGGTATCTGGCGTAAACATCAGCGGAAAGGAGCTGAGTCAGTGTTCCCAGGTGGGGTACTGCGTTTACGTA
>DATBWE010000096.1:0-8349 GCA_036514975.1 Bathyarchaeia archaeon | reverse complement strand
TCCTGATTGGCGGCTTCGAAATGGTCATTGGCTACTTCCTCTACCAAGCCTATCTGATCCTTCCCCTCTTCAACATAACAGGCATCGTCGCCATCGCCGAGGTCCCTTGGAATGTTACCCAAATGCTAATCGGCCTGATAGTCTCGGTTCCTTTGGTCAATACCCTAACCAAGGCCTACCCCAAGATCCAGGGTTCAGGTGCCCCGTCATAGGGCGAGGGTCTGGCGAAAACATCGTCTGACGTCTGACCCCGGGGACGGCAACAGCGCGAGCAGCCCCCAAAGCCCAAGAAAAACTGTCGGGGCCTTCTAAAGCTCCTGACTTGAGCTACTCTAGGGGCGGGGTCACACAAATGTAGAGAACGTTGCTTCCGCGAACGATGAGGCTTCCAAAGTTCGTTGCGGGGTCTCCTCCGCGAAACTCCTGGGCGCCGTCGAGAATGATGTTCATGTGGCTATCGCAGTCGATCATTTTGCCGCGGTATTCGGCGTCGTTCTTCAGCTTTACCGCGATTTCGCCGTTCAGCTTTCGAATAAGAAGGTTCAGCGGCTTTCTCGAAGGTTCCAACGGAACGCCTTGAGGGGGCGATTGCCCAGGAGGCAATAAAAACCCTTTGGCACTCTAGTCCTTATGTGGACTCGGCCTTTTCTCGTTCCATCATTTTACGGCTGTGCTGTTCCTTCCGGAACTCGGTTTTCAGCTTTCCGCAGCGTATGCATCTGGTCATTTGTCCCCTTCCGCGCCACTGGTGTGAACATCCTGGCATTAGTGTCGGCTCTGGGGCTTACACTCTTGCTCTTAAAGGAAACTGACACGGGTCTTTCGCACCAGCTTACTGGCCCGCTTCCAGACTCAGTCCTTTTCTAACTAGAAAGAGGGTTTCCTTGTCTGTCAGCGGAATTCTCATCTCCGGGTGAGGCAGTTGCAGTCCCTCCTGTGCAATGGTGGTTTCTTCGGAGTGGAAGACGGTTCCGAGAAGCGTGCCTCCGGGTTTTAGGATGCGAACCATTTCAAGCAACGCGCTTCTGTCACTGTCCGATTTCAACAGAGAGACTGATATTACGCAGTCCGATGCTTCGTTTCTGAAAGGGAGGGCTGAGCACTCAGCCATGACAAACTCGGTCTTATCGTTTCCGACACTCATCCTAGCCGTTCGCAGCATTTCTGGCGATATATCGGTCCCGACCGTGAGCGAGGAGTTTGATGTCAGCCGGCCCAGGATCGCTCCCGGTCCACACCCGACATCAATCAACACGCCGAACTTGCTCTCTCCGACCAGGCTTAGAACCTCCTTGTGCTTCTTGGCCTGCTCTTTTCCGTACAGTTCCTCATATGAAGCCGAGAGAGAGTCGTAGTACTCCCTGATTCTGGCCCTGTCGTCGGTCATGGCGAGGCCGATATATCCAAGTGCACCGGGAATGAACCTTTCGGGCTGTGATATGACAGTTCTGGATCATCCCTCTTTGGGTGCGGCTCGGGACGAGGTCGTGAGGGGGGTGGAAAGCCGGAGGCTAGTGGTCTTGGTCGCGTCTTGTACGGTCAGTTACTCCGGTCGAACTGGCAGCCAGCTGGGTGAAGGCGAGAGGCTGATTCTGCTGAAGAAAGATGGCTGCGTACTCGTTCACCGGACCCAGGATTCTCAGCCGGTCAACTGGCAGCCCCCCGGTTGCATCATTCAGACTGGCCTCGAAGGAGGAAGCTTAGTTGTAAAGGCCGTTCGTCCTAGTCCGCTTGAAAGCCTAAGGATTACGATGAAAGAGGTCCAGTTCCTAGGAACTTTCGATCTCCAGGACGAGGCAGAGTTTCTTCTTCACGCCAGCGAGGAGGAAATGCAGCGTGCCATTATTCTTCAGCCAGACATTGTTGAGCCAGGCCTAAGGATTGTGGATTTCGAGAAGAAAGTTGCTCCCGGGTTTGTTGACGTCTACGCGTTAGATGTCAGCGGCAATACGGTCGTTATCGAAATCAAGAAAGACCCCGCCGGGTCCGCAGCTATAAAGCAGCTGGCCGAGTACTTGAAGCATCTTCCACCGCCACCGGGGAGGCGTTTGAGAGCTATGATAGTAGCCCCGGGGCTCGCCAAGGGGTCGCAACAATTCCTGGCTAGAATGGGAATCGAGTTCAAACAGATAAGCCTGCAAAAGTGTGTGGAGGTTCTTCAGAACCAGCCAAAGGCAGACCAGCAGATTCTGAAAGAATGGCTCTAAAGTTCATGTCTAGAGTCCCAGTCTCGCGAGCAGTTTGGCATAGCCAATCCCGCTCCTTACGAGGCTGAGCTTGCTGTTTCCACGGGGGCGGGGCGTGAAGGTTATCGGCACCTCTGCGATGGTGAGTCCTTTCCTCTTGGCTCGTATTAGAAGCTCCGCGGTGACCTCAAAGTTTGTCGATGTTAGCTCATCTCTGATAGACTCCACCGCCGTAGCGGAGTAGAGCCTGAACCCGGAGGTTACGTCACTGGAGGGAATTCGAAACGCCTTTCTCAGGAGCCAGTTCGTCGTTCCACTCACAACTCTCCTGAAGAGCGGGAGTTCTCCAACCATGCCATGGCTCAGGGATCTGCACCCTACGATGATGTCTGCATCAGCTGCGGCTTCGAGTAATCTGCCTATTTCTTCGGGCCGGTGGTTTAAGTCAGGGTCCATGGTGAGGACATAATCTGTTCTGTGGGATACGAGGCTGAGTCCCCTTTTCATGGCCTTTCCAAGCCCCAGACGTCTCTGGTTATAGTCGAGTTTAACGTTCGGATTGACGCTCGAAAATTCTCGTAGCTTCTCCATTGTCTTGTCTTCTCCTTCCACGACGAAAACTATCTCGTAGTCGTCTGCTGTCTCCTTGAGAGATTCTAGCAGTCTGCCGGAGAACTCGTCGATGACCTCTTCCTCATTGTACACTGGTATTACTGCGCTGATTTTCAACGCGCTCGCTTGTTCTTATTCGAGCCAGACCAGAGCATTCTCGTTCGAACGAATCTGAGGTGTAATACGAGCCTATCGTTTTCTCTCGAAGGTTTCTGTTCCGACTGTGAGGATGAAGATGAGTATTCCCAAGGCAAAGAGGGTGAGGCTGATCGATAAGGAAACTACAAGTTCAAAGTGTAGCCTGGAGAAAATCAAGTAGTTCAGGTAGGCGGGTAGAATCATCAAAGCTCCTGAGAGAATAATCAGACCGCCCTTGAGAAGGCTACCGACGTTGACTGCCGGGCTCAATTTCCACCCGGCCCCGGTGGGGGTTAGGGTCCTACTTCAAGCCTTCGCGTTGACAATCTTTCTGGCAATCGTGATGTATGCAGTGTGTCCGACCATTCTGGATTCGGGCCTCAACTTTCCCAATTCCGTCTTCATCTCCCTGAGTAGTACCTCTACGGACTCTAGGACTAGAAAGCCTTCCTGTCTCAAGCTTTCTCCCAGTTTCTCGAGCTGGTTGAACGTCGGAGTGAATCCTGTCACGATTCCTCCACCTTTCAAGGCCATCCAGGCCGCTCTTGTCATTGTCCAAGGGTCTCCAAGGTCAAGGACGACCGCGTCTAATCCGTTCTCTTCAAATCCCTGAGAAGGATCCTTGTTGTGCAGCGTCGCCAGGCTGGACACGCCCACTCTTTCTAGGTTTTTCAGGGCGGCTTCGTGGAAGTCCGGCCTCGTTTCATACGAGTACACGTGGCCTTCCGGGTTCACGGCTCTTGCTAGGGCTGCGGTCATGACGCCACTTCCAGTCCCAACCTCCGCTACCATATTCCCGGGCCCGATGCCGAGCTGGTAGAGCACGTACCCGATGTCCTTGGGGTACAGTATCTGAGTCGGCCGGTCGAAGGCTTCCACCATGTCTACTGGCCGCGGTTTGAAGATCCAGATCGGCTGGCCCATGCTGGTCTTCGTGCAGCTTCCATACCCTGTGCCGATTATTGACTCGAGGTCTACGAATCCTTTGTGTGTGTGAAACTTGGTCCGAGACGCGGTTGCGACCCATTTTCGTCTGGGGTCCTGGTACAGCAGGACCCTGTCTCCCTCACGCACCGTCTCCGACAAGACGCTGGAAGTTTGAGAAGGTTGGCCTTAAGGCTTCCGCGCTGACGACAAGACGGTTGCTTCGGTGATTGAAGAGGGCTCTAGGTCAGCCTTTCAAGGCTCGGAAGACACCTTCCGCCTTCGACGGCTGACGTATACTGTATGGTTCACGGCCTGCGCATTCGGCCAGCGTGTTCTCGTCGCTGAGGATTTTCTTGAGGCCGCTCAACCGGTAAAGGAGAAAGCTGCAGTGTTTCCACTGCGGTTTGTAAGATTTAGGTCGGGACGGGGAGCTGGGAGTTCGGGTGAGTGAAGTTGGCGATTGTTTCGGCTATGGTCTCTGTCCCTATTTTGTCCTGGATGAGCCCGGATATTCGGACTGCTCTTCCTGAGCACTTCTCGGTGCACTCCTTCACCGCTCTGACGAGCGAATCTCCGTCCAGTGCACTTTGCGGTAGGACTACAGCTATTCCCAATTCTGCCGCTCGTCTCGCGTTGTTAGACTGCTCGGTGTGACTAGGCGGGGGAATCAAGACCAGAGGCTTTCCGAGGGCGACAGCTCTCATGATGGTTTCATGCCCAGCCCTGGAGACGATTACATCCGCGTTTCGAAAGGCCTCGTCATATTCCTTCTCGTCCATCCAGTCGAAGACAGTGACATGGGTGTCATGTTTGGGCGCGGAGCTTCCCTTCGGGTCTCCACAGCATAGAACCACTCTCCATTTGGGAGGCAGTTCTGCAAGAAGGCGTGACAGCATCCGGACGAGGTACTGGCGGTCTGTCGCAGGCCCGCTTACGCAGGCGAAAACTGATTGTGTGTGGTGTGCGGCTCTTCCATCCTGGGTCTCAGCCTTGCCCTTCAAACCAACCGGTCCTACCAGTTTCACCTTCCTCGCTGTCCTTTTTGGTATCGGAAGGTTGTATGTTGAGATTGTGTAGGGTGGTGGAAGGTCGGGTATGATGATTAGCTTGCTCATTCCCCATGCTATTCCGAGGAGGGTCGACGCGTATTTCCAGACAATCCTTGAGAACAGGAGCATGATTCTGTCCACGGTCCGTTTGGGGTTGGGATAGTTTGGCATTTGGACAGAGTACTGGTTCAGTATCAGGCATGTTGGCTTCCTGAGTAGCATGCCAGCGAGGAGCGTGGAGACTCGTGTGTCGGATATGACTATGTCAGGTCTGAATCGTGTTAGCTGTTGAACTTCCCCGATGAGTTGTTTGACAAACTTCCAGAGGCCCACCGTTACTCCGTTCTGCGTTGCTGTGAGTTTGGGGTCTATGGTTCCGTCCTCTCTGGTCTTGAAGGAGATCGGGGTTGCGCTGTAGTGTCGGAGGCCTTTTCTCTTGAGGTAGTCAAGTCCGTCGAGGTAGGACGAGAAGAGTACTTCATCGCCCTTTTCAGAAACCTCGCGCGCTATTCTTTCACACCGGGTTATGTGTCCAAGTCCGAGGCCGCACGTGCCTACGTAGAGTTTCATCGGCCAGCTCTCGCCTTGGGCAGCACTCTCTCGAAGACTGAGCCGCCCGGCTTCTCTTCTGAAAAGACTTGCCCTTCGAACAGTGACACTCGGACATGGCCTTCCAACCACGCATCAGGGAGCAGTCCTGCTTTCATACAGCACTGGGAAAGAAACTCTTCAGGGTCAAACCCCTCGTCGATAGCTACTTGGGGCAATAGGAGTCCGCGGGACCCGAATCCGTCGACCACTATGCCGTGTCGTCCAATGATGACCTTGCTCGGAATCTCCATTGGTGTCTTGGCATCAATGAAGTTCGGGTTTGAAAGCACTGTAACCTCTATGATTATCCGAGGTAGGTCCTCTCGTTTTATCGGGCTGTATCTTGGGTCCATGCTTGCTGCTTCAACTGCTGACTGAACCGTCTGTTGGACCAAAGGCCGGTCAGGGAAGGGGGTTCCTATGCAACCCCTCAGCACACCTCCTCTTGAAACGTCCACAAGACTGACGAATACCCCCCGGGGCTGCGTTAGCGTTGGATGGCTGCCAATGTCCAACTCGGGTTTTCGTCCGGAGACATGAGACTCAATTGCTGTCCGGGCCAGGGAGACGAGGACTGTTCCCTCTTCGAGCGCGAGCATGCGTAGTCACGCCCCCAGGCGTGTAAGGTTTCTCGCCCTTGTCAGGGTGTGATTGATCTGCCGCCAGTGGCTTCCCTTCCAGTAGAATTTTCCACAAGGCGAGTTCTCACACTTCCAGAACTGTTCGTAGAACCGGAGGCTCGCTGGTGGCACTAGTCCGGAGGCTTCTTCTATAGACGCTTCTTTGAGTCGGCTCCCGCACTCTGGACAGAGGGTTTTCTCCATGTCGATGGTCAGAGAAATTCCGTAACCTCGCGAGACTTGGGCGAGTCTCTCATCCTCTGATTCGCCTAACACTAGTAGTGCAGAGATGTTCTTCGAAACAGCTCTGTTGTAGAGCTCCTCATCTCTAGTCAGCAGAATCATTTCCTCGGTTGCTGCTCGGGTCAGAAGGGTTGTGTCATTCGAATCGGTGTCGTAAAGGACAACGTGGCCGAGAATTCGAAGCCAGCGGGCTAGCCCTCCCAGCATGCCGTCGACTATGAACCTCATCCTTTCTCCAGTACTCTACCCGTTCCTGGCCTTGCCACAATATTCCCCTCACTGTAGACAACGTTCCCTCTCACAATGGTCGTGTGGACGGCTCCTTGAGTCTGGACTCCCTCGAAAGGGGAGAACTTTGCCTTTGAGTGAAAAGTCTCCGGGTGTATCTTGGACTTTTTCTTCAAATCCACAAGGACCACGTCTCCGTCTTGACCGGTCTCGAGCCGTCCCTTAGATGTTAGTCCGAACGCCCGAGCTGGATTGGCTGATGTAAGGTCCAGGACCCTTGAGAGGGCAATTTGCCCCTTGTTCACCATCGTGAGGAGGAGAGGCAGGGTCGTTTCCAGTCCGGGGATTCCCGGCGGACTGTGGAGTAGTTGCTTCTTCTCTTTGATAGTGTGTGGGGCATGGTCGCTCGCGATGACTGTGACCTGGCCTTTCGCCGTCGCAGAGAGAAGCTTCCTTCTGCTCGCTTCGCTGCGAAGAGGAGGAACCATCCAGGCCTTCCACCTTCGGTCTGCCAGCGACCGTTTCGACAGCAGTAGGTGGTGCGGTGTTACCTCGGTGTACACTCTTCTGCTTCCTGTGTTCCTTATCGTTGCCAAGCTTGAGTGCAGAGTCAGGTGGCAGAAATAGACCCAGGCATTGGTCTGTCTTTGCAATCGGAGTATTCTCGAAACTGCAAGTTTTTCCGCCATCGGCGGCCGGCTGGCTTCGAGGTCGCTGAAGGATTTCGGTTCCTTTTCGGATGCTCTGTCGATTGTATCTTTATCCTCCGCGTGAACGGTTACTAGAAGCTTGTTCCGGAGAGCATCTCTCATGGTCTTGGAAATAGTCGCGTCGTCTTGTACCGCGAGGGGTGAAATTGGCTTTGGGAGGTAGAGCTTGAGTGAGAAAGCCCCCGTTCTGGCAAGTTTATCGACAGTTCTCTCGTCTGGGACCGCGGCGGCGTGGAAGCCTACATCGACCAGGATTTTCCCCCTGGCCATATCCATCTTCGCCCTGAGGCGAGGGGCCGAGTCTGTGGGGGGTTGCGTGTTTGGCATATCCAAGACCGTAGTCACGCCTCCGGCTGCCGCCGCCGAGGTTCCAGTGGTGAAGTTCTCCTTGTGAGAGAGGCCCATGTCCCGGAGGTGGACGTGGGCGTCCACGAGGCCCGTTAGCGCTAGTAGGTTTCGACCGTTTACTTTCTCGTCTCTTGCTGTAATAATCTTGTGCGCTATTCTGGCTATTTTCCCGCTTTGAATGAGGATTGACCCTCTCTCAAGCGTCCCGGTTCTCAGTATGTTGCAGTCTTGAATTAGGACGGTATGTTCTGAAGGCTCGTCTTGGGGCCTAGGATTCTTCAGAAGGACCCGTGTCCTTGGTGCAGTCTTGGCAGAGGAAGACGCCCTCGTTCTGGATGAGGTTGTCGGACCAGGCTTCGCATTCGTCGCAGTACCCTGCGAGCCGGGATCGGGAACGTGGGCTTTCAAGGCTCCTTATGCGACTCTTCTCTGATATGAGGTCGATGAGGGCCGGCGTTACTTCGAGAATGTCTTTCATCGTAAGTATTCCAGTTGGTTTTCCGTTTTCTATCACCGCGAGGCGTCTGATCTTACTGTGGTTCATGAGCTTGGCCGCTTCTGTTATCGATGTTCCCGGTGGTATGGTGATCACTGGTCTGGACATCGCGTCTGCAACCTTGACGTCTGAAGGTAGGATGTTCTTCGCAGCTACGCGTTCGACTATGTCTCTCTCGGTGATTATGCAGGTGGGCTTTCC
>DATBWE010000095.1:0-2247 GCA_036514975.1 Bathyarchaeia archaeon | reverse complement strand
TCAGCTTCTCAAAAATGTCAGTTGCACGTATTGACTTACCACAGTACTCGCACTGAAACGTGTCCCCCGAACCTGGAAGGGAGATTGACGCCTTGCAACTGGGGCATTCGATAGTGTCGAGTATGATTCCTCTGCCGCGGGCCGCTTCAAGAATTCGCGCAAAGTCAACTATGACATGTTCCATCTTGGGACGGACCCTTGCCTCATGAACCTCAGAGAGCTGCTGAAAGACCTCCTCAGACATCCTAGCGACCTGACTGTCAAACGCAACGGCAACGACAGCGAGGTCCCTACGCCTATCCGCAAGAGTCTGCTCAAGAGGTTTGAGTATTCCACCGTACAATATGCCTCCGATCACCAAGGCGATGACCCCAAACGGAACGAAGCCAGCGTTTGAAAAACCCGCGAAGATAAGGACGACACCGGCAAGAAGCGAGATTATCGTATAGACCCATAGGTTCCCCTCTCTTCGAACTAAATTGTCGACAATGAACCCCGCATCATCTAGGGTCTGTTTCAACGAGACGAGATCAGTCGTTTGCCTTCGAAGGCTAGGGGATAGTTCAGATTCTTCGAACGGAAACCCGACTCTATCGGACAAAACTGATAGAATTGATGCTCGTGACATAGCGCCACATGTAATATGGGTGGTTGTCAGCGAAAAGGGTTTCTGGACAGCATCACTCGGAAGGTATTCTAGACTCGCCTGGCCCTTGTTTCTCCATAGAGGTGAAACTGCTCTCCTCCCTTCGCTACCTCAAGTCCAGACCCGATCTCTTTCTCCGAATATCTATGAATGAAACTCCGCCATTTCACACCCTTGAAGAAGCTAGGCTCGCCATCAATCGACAAGATGTCAAAAACTAGCCTGTCACCGTTCAGCTCGCCCACCTCGTTGTTAACCCAGCCGTACGAGAAGACGGACTTTTGAACGTACTTGAATATGTTAGGGTCCCATATCAGAAAACTGTGTGAACTGTTAACCAGCTTTCCCTCCTTCCAAGATTCCGTTCGTCCAGAGATGAATTTCTCGTTGGGGTCCTGGGTGAAACTGAAGATGCTCTCAATAACCCCCGTCTCCCCGAACTGGTTCTCGGCCCTGCCTTTCCAGTTTCCGAGCAAGAAGCGGAGTTGCGCTAGAGGGTCCGACATACTAAGGCGTTGGGAGGGCGGCTATAAGAGGGGCTACGGGAAAGTTTTGAAAGTTAGGCAGTTGGACCCGGTTTACGCGCCCGGTTTGACGGTCCGGCTCCGTCTCAGGACAGCCACGGCGATGATGGCGGTAACAACGCCGAAGATAACGTGACCAATCAAGGTCCCCATTACCTCATTCGCCGTAAACGATTCCGGAATGAAGAGAACCGCCAGCGGGTAGAGTAGGACGATCCAGACAAGTATTCCTGCTCCCAGCCCGATGCCAATGGCTCTAGGCCAGGTGGTCAGGCTGAGCATTGGGATGCGACTCGTAACTCCCAGGATGACAGCGCCGACGACCAGCCCGGTGAGAAGGTGGAGAGCCCAGCCTCCTGCTAGAGATGAATCACCAAAACCCCAGTCTCGTGCGATCGCTATGAAGAACACTTCCTCGTTCGTGCCCTGTGAGGCCGCGACCCCGAGACCTCCAGTCAGTATTGATGCCACCAGGCCGCCTATTGCTCCAGCCCAGACCCTCTTCACCATGGAAGAAGAAGCAACTGTCATGAAGCATTACCAACCCAGTTCGTCATATTAAGCAGTACTTGATTCGGGATAATCTGGCGGTCTGCGAATACTAACAATGTCAACGGACACCCGGTTGTTTTTCACATCTCCCACCCCCGTTGTTAACTCTGCCGCTACGAGGAAGAAACAAGACCTCGCAATCATGTCACACGAGTACTCGCATGTAACGGAACGCCCCTTCGAGCAAGCTCCCGTCCTTCTGGCGCATCGCCAAGAAGTGGGTCACGACATCGCTACCCTCCGGGGCGAAAGCCAGCCCGCTGAAGTGCACAACCCCGCCCACTTTCCCAACGAAGGGGAAGTCAACCGTCTTGTCCATTTCCTCCCAACCCGTTAAGTCTGGATTGAAGTGCTTCAGGCGAATCACCAGGCTACCGTTCTCCTCGACAAGTGTCATCAGAAGAAGAGGCATCACGAAAACTCTACGCTAAGCTAGGGTTTGAAATACGAGGATACCATCTAAGAAGGAAGCTCTGACGCAGTTACTGAGAATGATCCTCCTCCCAAGAGGGACCACCTTGACTG
>DATBWE010000094.1:0-2155 GCA_036514975.1 Bathyarchaeia archaeon | reverse complement strand
CCCAGAAGCCCTGCTTCCGCTTCGCGATTCTAGCAGCTTTCTCCACACCAGCATCAAGGTCCCTCTCGCTCCCCTTCCTTGGACCCGCCGCCAGTGCGCTTTCTTTCCCAGTCTTCACGGTTTCAGAAGCCACAGGCTTTGACTCAGTAAGACCCTTGGCATCCTTTGAACCCTCAGAGAGTTTCACAGTCCCTCCCTCAGAGGGAGCAACTGTCGTAGGGGGCACAACTTCGACCTCGCCTCCGTCAGGCATGTCCACCTTTTCAGCGGGAGCAATCTGAAACTCGCACTCAGGATGACCTGCAGAGATACAGTGTGTCTCGTCTGCCTGGACTGTCTTATCGAACACTTCAGCGAACAAACCCGCCAAGAACCCCCCGGTGAACATGCAGTTTGGGCCTTCCGACGGTCCGTTCTCCAGAGCCTCGAAACAATTCGCAATGACAACATCTGCCTGGGCCTGGTCAAAGTTCAGTTTGTTCACCTTGATCTTTCCAAGGCCGAGGTTAGTGTCTTCAAACGCCGTGTGGACCAAGTTCTCCAGGCTGGCTCTTTCGTTTTCTCCGGCCGACTTTGCGCTCTCTCTGAATATGCTTCCCTCGTGTATTCCAATGCCCGATGCGAGAAAAGAGAGGAACGGTGCGGCCTGCTCCCCTACGAGGCGCTCCAGACCCTCACGCATGACACGGAAAACGTCTCTTCGCATTATGATCATTTTCTGCCCGAAGAAGGATACTTCGCCTCGATTGTCGTTGAACCTCAGCTGGTTTACCGACCCGACCAGTCTTCTAAGGTCCATTGCAGAGGGCCGTTTCGGACTAGTTTGCAACCTTAGGCGTCTCCCCTATTTCCCCTATTTGCCTCGTAAGATTCTCAGCCGCCTCGCTTATCTTCTTGGCAAAAGAAGAGTTAGGCTGGTCCAGGACGAAGACTGACCTGCTGAGGTTGTTGATGACGTCCAGCTGGAACTCGAAAGCTTCAAGGAATCTTGACCTGAACAGCTGAGCCAGCTCCTTCCCGACCTTTACTGCGTCTTTGATTTTCACGCCGGGTGGAATCATGTTCAACGTGAGAAACGTGGGCTTCTCGAAAGTTTCCGCAAGTAAGACCATGACAGCTGTTCCGAAAAGGTCCTGCTGGTCAACTCTCGACACTAAGACAAGAGCGTCGCAGCATCCCATTGCCAGGACCGTGTCGTTCTCGACCCCGGGATGTGTGTCCACAATGATATAGTCCAGCTTGTAGTGTTCTCCCACTTTCTGGAGAGTGTCTTGAAACAGAGTCACTTCAAGACCCGTTTTCAACAGGCGGAGCATGTCCTCTACCTTGTTGCTGGCTGGGCAGAAGTACAACCCGCCTTTTGAAATGCCGAGTCTCTGCGTGAGGTCGATCACGACATCGTCGGGAGACGCGTCTCCGAGAAAGATGTCCGTCAAGGTCGCCTTGACATCACCCTTCTTGAGCCCGAAGATTACGTGGAGTCCCGGCCCGGAGAGATCTAAGTCCATGACACCAACCCTGCTACGTTGGGCTAGTGTCGCTGCCATATTGGCGGACAGCGTGGTTTTTCCCGTTCCACCCTTGAACGAGTGAACAGCGATAACCTTAGTCATCCTTATCCTTCTTCAACTGGTCCTTTACCGACTGGAAGAATTCCTGGTTCTCGATTCTGCCCGCCTCAGTCCGGACTGCATCCAGGTCGATTTTCAGCCTCGCGTGCGTGACCTTGTGTCTTCTGAGGGCGAAGACAGCGCCGCCGATTGCGGCTGCCAGGGCACCGGCTAGTATTGCGAAATAGAAAAGGGGCAGGGAAGCGATATCTCCGGATTGCGGGGCTGCAGTTACGGTGACAGTGTAACCAGAAGGCGAGTGGGTTGCGCCTTGGTTGTCCGTCACGGTCAGCCTGACCGTGTAGGTCCCTCCGTTCGCGTAGCTGTGGCTCGCTGTGGCGCCTGAGCCGGTGGAGCCGTCGCCGAAATCCCAGAGATAACTCACGATTGTACCGTCAATGTCAGAGCTACTGGTTGCATCAAATGTGACCGTGCCGCCCGTGAACACGCTATTGGAAGACCCGGTGAAAGTTGCAACGGGGGGAGCATTCTGTATCTGGATTGCCTTCACCGCGAACCCTGAGTTGACTGGTGTTGCAGAGTCT
>DATBWE010000093.1:0-3110 GCA_036514975.1 Bathyarchaeia archaeon | reverse complement strand
AGTCAGGGCCTATACCTCCACGCTAGGAATCGAACGTAGTCGCGAAGGTTGGACCGATAGCTCATCTTACTGGTTCCAGCGATTCGAGGGGGAAAGCTGACGCGCACCTCGGAAACTTTGAGACCTGCCCGGAGAGCCCGGAACACGATTTCTGGCAGAAACGCGAACCCTTTGCTCCTCACGCTGGGCAGAACAGTCTGCAGCACGCTGCGACTGTAGAGTCGATACGCGCTGGTGTAGTCCGAGTAAGGACCCCGGAGGGCAGCATTTACTGTTCTGCTCACGAGGCGGCGGTGTAGAGGCGCGTCAGTGCTTTCCCGGGCGCCAAGAACCAAGTCTCCTCCGGAAGAGATGAGCCTGTCCATTTCCTCAGGCAAATGACTGAGGTCGGTGTCCATCGTAAGAACAGGACCAGGATGGGACAAAGCCCTGGACAGTCCCACTGAGTAGGCTAGTCCGAGTCCTGGGGGGACGCTAATCTGCTCTACGGGGTAGTTCTTGAGCAGTTCAGGCGTCTCATCGGTTGCCGTGAGAGGGATGATTATTTTCCAGCTCGACGCGTTCGAGCTGAGGGCCTTCATCAGCCTCTCCAAGAACATGGGCGCTGTTTCCTCCTCGTTGCGCATCGGAGTTACAGCGGTAAGGTTTGCTATCGTTCCCATTGTCGCCAGGGTATCCTTCGTATCTTGTCGTGAACAGGTTAAGAGGATGCAACCACACCGTACAGAACTTGCACAGTGTATCCGCTGGCAGGGTCCGTGAAATTTCTGGCCGTCGATAGACTAGCAGCGTAAATTTCTCGGTACTCTGGAATGCTGTTGATTGTCACGAGGTCTCCGGGATAGTCTACGATCAAGTATACGGTCTTGTTGGTCAGCTGTGCCCAGGGCACGTAGTACCTGTCGTACGCGGTTATGCCTGGGTAGTTTTGAGATATCAACCAAAGGTAGGTGTAGCTGACAACGACGGTGGGGGTGCCGAGTCCCGCGACGTGGCTGAGTGCTTGCTGCTGTGGGTTGGCCGGGTTCTGGAAAGTAACCAGGAACAATGAGGAGACTGCAAGGGCAACGATTAGACTCCCAAGCAGTGCTGGTCGGAGCTGGGGGAGTGAGGATATTCGAGGGAGCTTTCGGAGAGCGTCGAAGAGTAGGGCGGCCGCAAGGAGAGAGAAGAAGGGCAGGACGGGAATCAGATAGACGACTGAGATTTTCAGAAACAGCACAACAAACAATGCCAGGTAAGATATTGGAAAAACAACTGTCCAGTCCTTTCGATACAGGGCCCATGCAACGCCTGCTAATCCTACGAATATGAACGGGTCTCGACTTGTAATTCGCTGTAGTATGAGCGCTCCGGCGTTAACCGCCCTTTCGCCCCCCAGCTCTGTCAGCTCGAACTGTGAAGCGATTAGTCGATCAAGCCCCACTTGCGATACCCCGTAGAGTATCCATAGCGCCGGGATGATTGCGGCTAGGAGAAGCCAGACGACCGTGTCTGCTAGGCGTCGCTTCTGGTGGTGGAAGTAGAACAGCATCGCGGGAACAAAGAAGAGAGCGGTCTGTTTTGAGGCAAGTGCGGCGCCGAACAGGGCCGAGGAAAGAATCCTGTCCTTGGGGCGGGTTACTATGACGAGAAAGCTCATGAGCAGGAAGAGCGCTAGAAAATTGTCCACTACTACCAGCCTCAGGTATCTGGCGGAGAGAGGGCTCGCAACATAGATGAGGGATGCAACGAGTGCGAAACCTTCGCCCTTTGAGTACAGGGCTCGTCCGATCTTGTAGAGGACGATGCCGTCGACTGCTGAGAAGGCGGCCATCAGAGTCCGGGGAATTAGATAGCTCGCGGGGTCGGCGGTAGCAAACATTGCAGCTAAGACGGCTAATGGGACGAAGGGGTGGCCGTAGTATCTGAGTTGTCCGGTTCGGAGCCACTCGTTGCTGAAGGTGAGGTATGCTCCCTCGTCGAAGAACCACGCGGGGTAGTTTAGGAGGTTGGGGAGGTGGACTAGGAGGGCGACTGAGGCTATGACAACTAATGGGGTGTACGGGTTGGCGAGGATCCTGTCGAAGCTTCGCCAGTGCTGTTCCGTGTTTTTTTCTGGGGGGTCCTGCATTTCTACATCATCTGGGAAGCCTGTAACGCCCTGAACCGTCTCGTGTCCGTGCTGAGTTAGAGGGTCTATAAGCGGTACGTCAAAGACTAAAGGCAAACGCGGACGTGTGAACAACCGATTACCCAGTAGGCTTCTGCTTGTCAAAGTCAAACCGAAAGCCCATTACAGTCGTAGCGCTCGGGGGGAACGCGATACTCCAACGTGGCGAGAACGGGACCTTCGAAGAACAGTACAGAAACATCCAGTCCACAGCGGCTGAACTCGCCGAGCTGGTAGCTCACGACCATCACGTGGTAATAACCCACGGGAATGGGCCGCAGATTGGAGCGACCCTAATCCGTCATGAGCTTGGCCGACGGGAGGTTCCGGCCCTACCGTTGCACGCGTGTGGTGCGGAGACTCAGGGCTTTCTGGGCTACATGATTCAGCAGTCGCTTCAAATCGAACTTGCCAAGAGAAGCATATCGAGGGAAGTTGCCACCATAGTGACGCAGGTCATGGTCGACAGAAGCGACCCTGCTTTTCAGAACCCGACAAAGCCCATTGGGCCGTTCTACACTGAGTGGCAGAAGAGGAAGCTCCTCGAGGAACGGGGCGACATCGTGGTGAAGGAAGATTCTGGACGCGGGTATAGGAGGATGGTGCCGTCTCCCGACCCCAAGGAGGTCGTTGAGAGCAAGACCATTCAGACGCTGGTTGACAACGGCGTTATCGTGATCGCGTGTGGGGGCGGAGGAATTCCTGTTGTTCAAAGTGACGGAGTGCTGGTGGGGGTGGAGGCGGTCATTGACAAGGACCTGGCGGCCGAGAGACTGGCGACGTCGGTGGGTGCTTCTCAACTGGCTATTATGACGGATGTTGACGGTGTCTTTGTCAACTATGGGAGGGAGGACCAGCGTTTTCTGGCAAGGGTGAGCCGGCAGGACCTGGCTAAGTATTGGGAGGCTGGACAGTTTGCCGCGGGAAGTATGGGCCCGAAGGTGGAGGCGGTGTTGAG
>DATBWE010000092.1:0-2436 GCA_036514975.1 Bathyarchaeia archaeon | reverse complement strand
CAAAGTACCCCTTCCTCACAGAAGCCAGCGAATACATACGCGAACTAGGACTATCAATAGACGACATAGCAACACCAGAGTTCAGCCCTGTACTGGAACGAGCCGAGAAGAGGCTCGAAGAAGCACTCTCGAAAGGAAAAGTTTCGAGAAGCGACGAAGTCGATGAGAAAATTGAGATTCTGTCCTTTCCAGTATCTAACCTGATTCTGAGCCTCACAGGGGAGGAACGAGCGAGGCGGAGGTTCGCCTTGGCAGAGGCGAAAAGGGCCTATGATCTCCTCCGACAAGAACCGCCCGAGAAGCTGGAGCGCATTGCCACCAAGAGCTTCAACTGGAAGCTCAAGAGGGTCGACATGGTGTTTGACGAAGGATCTACGGTTCCTCAGTTGAGAAGGGTATACGACTTCGCGGTTGGGCTAACCGATTTCTTGCGGACCGCAATTCTGCTTAGAGAGCCCAAGTGGAAACTTCCCAACCGGGTCTTGGACCATGGTTTCGTCTATGCTACGCGAGACGAGGTCGCAAGGCTATTGCAGGAAGAGGTCAGAGCGAGAATAGTGCAGAGGACAGCAGACCCTCCCAGACAGGTTCCTAGACTCCTACAGCCCAAAGTAGAACAGACCAAGGGACTCATAATCAAATGGCTAGGCATCCCGACGATCTACGAGCTGCCGAAAGTGCCCGTGCCAGAGGCGATGCCACCATGCGTCCGACACCTCATCGAACAACTGGGCGAAGGAAAGAATGTTCACCACATGGGAAGGTTCACGCTTGCGGCATTCCTAAACAACATAGGGGCCGGAGAGGAAGAGATAGTTCGGGCATTCAAGCCGGCCTCCGACTTCTCTGAAAGAATGACTCGGTACCAGGTGGAGCACATTGCCGGCAAGCGCGGCGGACGTACGAAGTACACTTGCCCGATGTGCACGACCCTGAAGACTCACGGTGTATGTTACAAGCCTGATGAGGTATGTGCCACGATTCGCAACCCTCTGAGCTATTACAAGAAACAGGGGAGGGTTCTTTCGCGTAAGGGTCTGTAGCCGTGAGCCAGACGGAGCAGACTGTTCGTCAGAGGTTCCAGCAATACTACCTCAGTCCAGAAGCTCAGCCGACACTTCCTCCTCGAATGAAGGAGAGGGAGTACGGGTTCCTGTTGTTCAAGGAGAAGTTCATGGTTCGCCATCGAAGTTTCAAAAGCCAAGAAGCTTTGCTATTGGCAATCCGTGACTTGGTCCCGGCCCATGTCTACTTCTCCACCGCCTACTATCTGAACCCGAGCGCGCCGATGGATGAGAAGGGATGGCAGGGTGCTGACTTGGTCTTCGACGTTGACGCTGACCATCTGGATACGCCGTGCAAGCCGAACCACGACAGCTGGAAGTGCAAAGCCTGCAAGACCACGGGAACAGGATCCACTCCGAAGGTCTGCCCGAAATGTAAGAACGACAGGTTCGAAGAACAGACTTGGCTGTGTGAGAAATGCCTTCAGCAGGCGAAGGAGGAAACAATAAACTTCTCGGAGATGTTCTTTCGAGACTTCTCTCCCGACAGGGCAGATGTTCAATTCTACTTTTCAGGCCATCGAGGGTACCACATGCACGTGCATTCTGACGAGCTTCTCGCACTCGGAGAGCAAGAACGCAGGGAGATAGTTGATTATTTTCTCGGACTGGACTTGGATCCAGAATTTCACGGCTTAGGCGAAATTCCTGTTGGTCCCCGGGTTAAGGTCACACAAGGTCCGCTGATAGGGGAACTCGGCTGGAGAGGTAGAATCGTCGAGGGTATCTACGACATCCTAAGCCGAGAAGGTGAAACCTTCGGTCTATCTCCATCTGAGGTAGAAACTGTCAGAAAATGGGACAGAGACAATCTATTCACTAGGCCCTTTTGGAGCTCTCTAAAGGGAATCAGCGTAGGGACATGGAAAAAGATTATTTCCCGTGCGGTCCAGGCGAAGTCCGCGAAAATCGATACCGTTGTAACAACTGACGTGCATAGGCTGATACGGTTGCCTGGAACTCTGAACGGCCACACGGGACTGCGCGTAGTTGACATTCCCCCGGAGAAACTCGACGCGTTCGACCCGTTCGCAGAATCCCCGGTTTTTCAGGGACAGATGAAAATACGCGTAGGTGACGCACCGGAGTTCCGACTCGGCGACAAGCACTTCGGACCCTACCATGACGAAATGGTAGAGCTGCCTGCGGCCGCTGCGATGCTGCTTCTCTGCAAGCGCAGGGGAGAGCCGGCAGCATAGACTCTAGGGCTCAAACCATTAGTAGTGTCGCGTCTCTTCGAGGCCGCGAGCTTTCGCAGAGAGATCAATCATGACCGTGTACGAGGAGGTCTTTGAAGCCTGGAAACGCGAGGGCCACTCTCCCGACCTACAGCCGCTTAGACCAGGGTTCTTCAAAGATGTGGCGTCCTATG
>DATBWE010000091.1:0-16708 GCA_036514975.1 Bathyarchaeia archaeon | reverse complement strand
AGGTACCTTCCTGCTGAGATCAAAGTTGGCAAGCTCATGGTAGGCCGAAAGGAATTCTCCATGGCCACCCTAATCGACATGATCAAGACAAGCGTCAAGGAAATTGGAGCCCGGCGAATTGTCGTGGACCCAGTCACAACTCTAGTCTTCCAGTATGAGGGACAGATGGCGCAGCGGAACGCGCTCGTCGAACTGATGGAAGCCCTGGCTGACACAGGAACCACGTGTCTCATGACTACCGAGTTAAGGAGACCTGGCTTCGAGCGTAACATTGACTATGAGGAATACCTTGCTCATGGAGTAATCCTCTTGCAACAACTGCAGGTGGGCAAATCTCTCCTTCGAGTCATTCAAATCGAGAAAATGCGAAAGACTCCGGTCGACAACCAACCTCGACCGTACAGAATTACCGAGACAGGAATCGAAGTCTTTCCGAGGGAGAGCGTTCTATAGTCCTACAGAGTGCTTAGCAGGCACGATTAGTCCCTGGGACGTTTCCCTCTCGTAGGGAGACCAAGCAGTCGAGTGTTGTGCTCCTTTCATCTTAGGAATTCGTATGAACCTAGCTAATCCGTCTCTGGTGTCCTCTACTTTCATCTCTATGACTCCGTCTACTTTGTCTTGAATGGCTGCAATGATCGCTGGATGGAAGGCCTTTCGGGAGAGAGTCGTGACGCAACTCGCCTTGCAGCTTCGTATCTTGGCAACGAGAGTGTGCATGAAATCGAAAGATGGCCTCACTCCGCTCCTCTGTATTAGCGTAGTCAGGGAGTCCATAGCTAGAAGAACATTTCCGGGATCGCGGGCCTCGGAAAGGGCCTTGGATACTACGATGCTGAGGTCCGAAAGCCGTTGGGGGTCCTCACTGTACTCTTCCTGGCTCTTGACCCCTACAAGAAACGAATAACAGTCGATGAACACCAACTTCTTCCGTCCTTCAGCCTCGAAGTTCCTCGATTCCAGACCCATTAACCTCATCGAGTCCCGTACACTGTCAGGGAAATCGTCAAGGGTCGCGTAGACGACGTCCTTGCCACGTCTCAAAGCTTCCGCGGCCATCTGCATGATCAGAGTTGTTTTCCCCGTTGATGGGTCTCCCATTACCAAGACAGCTGATGAGTTGGGGTAGCCCTCAGGTAGAAGCGCGTCTAAGATGTCCACTCCCGTTAGAGAGCGGGCTGATGCTGGAGATGATTCTTCAACCGATGTCGGGGAAATTATAATCTTCGAGATTTCTCGTTGAAGCTCTTGGTCTCGGTCCTTGTTGAACGAGATTACCCTTACTTCCTGGAGAAGCCCTAGTTCAACCAAATCAGACACATCCTGCTCTATCTCTCGAGGTTGACGGCGGACTTTTGCGGCTATTCCCTCAATTGTATCAGTGGTGTCTGGACTGTCGTGAAAGAACATTAGAAGCTCGGCTTTGGTCTCAGACCCGATGAGTTTCTCAACAAGGTCATTCTTCATGTCCAATCATCCGCCGAAGCAGGTGTTTTTCCAGCCGGTGAGTCACTCCTTCTTGGCCAGCAGGTGCTATCGTATCTTGTCAGGTGGTATCGGCGTAGGGGCAAGCGAGAACCCTTCTCTCGTAATATAGTAGTCGTATCCTTCAAGCCTGTGCTCGGTCCCCCTCATTTTCGGAACATAGACTCGCCTGCGCACTCTTGAATTGTCAAAACTAGCGTCGAGGACGATGAGCCCGTCTCCCAAGAATTCCTCGAAGCTTGTTCCGAGCTGACGCTTGCCCCAAGGCACTTCGCTGACCATGAGGGTCGTGCAGTTTGCGCCCTCAAGGAATTTGACCATTATGTGGAGAAAGCTCCTAGCTTCAGCCTGGCTCTCGAAGGCGGTCATGAGTGCCGATAGAGAGTCGAAGACCAACCGTCTAGCGTTTATCGAGTGAAGCGATTCGAGAACAGTTTCGAGAGCAGTGCTTACGCCTGCTTTCATTGTCGACTGGAGTGGGACGAGCTGCAGCTTTCCCTCCCTCTCTAGCCTGTCTAGGTCCCACCCGAACCTTTTCGCGTTTCGCTTCAGCTTTCCCTCGCTCTCAATAACTGAGGCATATACTCCGTTCTCGCCGCATCGTGTAGCGCCGTGGTACAGGAACTGAAGTCCGAGAGTGGTCTTGCCCGTGCCTGGCTGGCCAGCCACGATTATCGTATCGCCGCGGCAAAGGCCTCCCTCTATTATCCTGTCGAGGCTGGGAATGCCAGTTTGTACCCTGTCATTGTGTCCTTCGATAAGCGGACTACTCAAACGCTTCTCTTCCACTATGAATCCTCCAAAGACCATAGTTTGACAGGCCCGACCTGCTGAAAGTCGACTTTCCTCTTCGCCTTCATGACATAGAGGTATTTCGACGCAGTGGACCTATTGACGCTCAGTTCACGAGCGATCTCGCTGATGGAGCTACGAGGCTTCTCGGAAAGCGACTGAATAATCCGGCCTTCAATTTCGTACACGTAACCCAACTCTTTCGAACGTGGGCTGACGGTAGCCATTGGTTGCCGCCAAAGACCAGCGGCTCTGTTGACCATAAGCTGGGTGTTACTTTGGAACCGTCCTTCTGGTCATCCCGAAGCCGCTAAAAGCGGCCATGTTTGACCTGCATTCTATGAGGCCTGTCGTACTAAAGCTGGGAGGTTCCGCGATAACCTACAAGTCAAAGACGTGCTCGCCAAACCTCCCTGTAATTCAAGCCTCCATTGACCAGATTGCAAAGGCTCGCGAACAATTGATTCTGGTGCATGGGGGCGGCTCATTCGCCCATCCTTTCGTGGTCGAAGCAGGTCTTCAGACAGGGTACAGTGACCGGTCTCAACTTGGAGCCATTGCCGAGACGGAGATGTTCCTCGACCAGCTAACACGGATCATTAGCGCTGGACTATTGTCGAGCAATCTGCCGTGTGTGCCGGTAAGGCCAATGGGTTTCATGATCTTGGGAAATGGTCGAATACTACGTTCATTCTTGGAACCCATCAGCAGGGCGTTGCGACTTGGACTGATGCCTGTGACTCATGGAGACCTAGTTTTCGACACCCGGCTCGGGTGCGCTGTCTTGTCAGGGGACACGCTTGCTTCCTTTCTGGGAAAAACCCTCAATGCCCGCCGAGTGCTTTTCGGCTGCGACGTAGGTGGGGTTTACAGCCGAGACCCGAAGAGCTCGTCACAGGCCGTTATAGTAGAGGAAGTCACGAAAAGCAACTACAAATCTGTTCTAAGGTCTCTCCGGGATGAGAGGGACCGTGATGCAACAGGAGGAATGCTTAGAAAAGTCGTGGAGGCAGTTGAACTCGCCCGAAACGGGGTGGAATCTCTCATCTTCAACCTGGGACGCAGTCAACTCCTAGGCGATGCCTTGAGAGGTCGACGGGTCGACGGAACCCGGTTCGTTCCCTGGAGGGTTCGCGACTAGAGCCTTCTAGACACAATTAGGTCAGACAGTAACTCCAGAGACCGCCTATGTTTGGATTCTCTAAGGCCTGCAAGATGCTCTTTGGCGTTTCGAAGGTAGGCCTTTGCGATCTCTCTGCATTCTGCCTCCGCAGGGGTCTGGGTGACAAGCAGCCTTGCCCGTTGTGCAAGGACACGGGAGACTCTCTCTGTTCTGAGGATGTTCAGGAACTCGGTTCTCTGTCTCGGCGTCATGTAGCGCAACGCCACCAGAACTGCCGCGTTTCCGAGTTTGTGCTCTACGATGTCCTTTGCTTCTTCTTTTCCCGTCCCGACACCGCAGATGTCCAACACGTCGTCCATGATCTGAAAGGCTAACCCTGAGTTCCACCCGAACCCTGCAAGATTCCTCACGATGGCTGAGCTTCCTCTGGCCGCTTCTCCGCCCACCTCCGCGGCAGCTTTGAAGAGCGAGGCTGTCTTCTTCCCAATCATGGTAAGGTACTGATTGAAGCTTGGATTCTTTATTCTCTTGGACTCAAGGTATGGTTCTTCTCTGCCGGCCTGCTCGAACAATAAGTCGAGCCTTTCCCCGTCGATGATGTCCATCATAGCTTCGACGGCAATTCTCCTGACGTTGGACCTTCTGACACTCATCTGAAGAATTTCGTCCAGTACTTCTCGGTAGTACATTGCAACGAGAAGTGAAGTTGAGTCTCCGGCCTTGACCCTGAGGGTGGGCTTTCCCCTTCGGACCCTTCCTCGGTCGATCAAATCATCCATGACAAGGGAGTAGTTGTGAATCATCTCTATAGCCGCGGCTGGCCGAAGCGAGTCCTGAAGTCTTCCTCCTGCAGACAGGCAGCTGACTATTACGAGAGCTGCCCTCATGCGCTTGCCACCGGCCATGAAGGGGTACTTGAGCGAGGAGAGAAAGCCTGGTGAGGACCCCTTTGTGAGGGCTCCCAGGATTATGTGGTCAACTTTTCGGCCAAGACCCGTCATAGCTCGCAGTGACGATTCCGTCATTCTTGACTACCGTGCGAGTCTCCAGCCGCTGCCCGCCCGTTCTTAGGCAAGGACCTGAGCAAGTCCACGTTGGCCGGATAGACCGTTCTGCGCCTAAGGTCCACGTGAATCTCTAATCTTCTCGCTCGGTCCATCGTTATTCCTGCTTGCTGGAGTTCTGGCTCGGAGAAGCCTCGACCAGGCCGAAAAATGGCTCTACCCCTGTGGACTCGTTTCACGTTAGGGCGCGTCCAGTTCCCGGTTTCCTCTGGAGTCATTGCCCGTGCCCTATTGCCATGCTGCTGGGAATGCCCCTACTTTTGTGCAGGATGGTCGGGATCCCGCAGTATCACTTCATACCAGTGGTTCTTTCCGTCAGAGTAGAGATGGTAGGAATTCGCAACGTCTAGGTTTGGATATTTTCTTTGGGCTCTGTTTTCTGCAATCTCAAGAATTGAGATGGCGCGCGTGTATCTCACGGAGCCCATAGCCTTCTGCCTTCGACCTGACCCTGGCCGGGGCTTCCTGGCTCCGCCTCGCCTGACTCTGACCCGCGCTACGAGTATACCCTGCTTGGGCTTGTACCCCAACCTGCGAGCCCGGTCAAGCCGTGTCGGTCGGGCCAGTCGTTTGACCACGGGTTCTCTCCTCCAGCCGACGGCCACCTGTCTGAGCCAGTCTTTGAATTCTGGACTTTTCTTCGCCCATTGCTGTGCGATGTAAGAGTAGGCCATCGACTATTGTCCTCTTGACCGCGCGACGCCAAGCCGAGGACTGATAAGGATTGCTAGCGGACAAATCCTCAACAGCGTTAAATCATACGACAAGGCGGCGGGGTCTTCAGATGCCTGAAACAATGGCGCAAGACGCGAAGCTCCTCAAGCGGGCATATGCGCCCGCGCGACTTTCGATGAAGTACCATCCTCTCTACCATGGGAAGATCGAAATCTCCCTCAAAGTCCCTGTGACGTCGTATGATGATTTTGCCATATGGTATACTCCGGGGGTCGCCGACCCATGTCTGGAGATTCAGAAACACCCTGAGAGAGTGTTCGACTACACGAACAAGTGGAACACCGTAGCCATAGTAACGGACGGGACCCGGGTTCTGGGTCTGGGCGATATTGGACCCGAAGCAGGACTCCCCGTAATGGAGGGAAAGAGCCTTCTTTTCAAGTACCTGGGCGGCGTTGACGCGTTCCCCATATGCCTCGGAACGAAAGAACCTGGGAAAATTATGGACGCGGTCCGTTGGCTCCAACCGTCATTCGGGGGAGTAAACCTTGAGGATATTGCACAACCAAAATGCTTTGAAATCCTGGATACCTTGCGAAACGAGCTTCCCATTCCGGTATGGCACGATGACCAACAGGGAACTGGCACCGTGGTCTGCGCCGGACTGTTGAACGCGTTGAAGCTTGTGGGAAAGAAAATGGGCCAAGCGACGATCTGTATGCTGGGAGCTGGCGCCGCCAACATAGCAATTGCGCGAATCATCGTTGAGGCAGGAGTGACACCGGGGAACATTGTCATGGTAGATAGAAAAGGGACCCTCAACCGGGCAAGAACAGACCTGCAAGAAATGTACCGGGCCAAGTGGGATATGTGTCTGAAGACGAACGCTGAAGGCCGAGTAGGCGGGCTCCGAGAAGCCATGAAGGGAGCTGATGTGATAATCGCCATGTCGACTCCAGGCCCGGGTGTTATTCCCAAAGGACTGGTCGCTCTGATGCAGGATGATGCGATCGTGTTTGCATGTGCCAACCCTATCCCGGAAATATGGCCATGGGAGGCAGAGGAAGCTGGAGCGAAGATTGTCGCCACCGGCAGGTCTGACTTTCCCAACCAGGTCAACAACTCAATCGGCTTTCCAGCCATCTTTCGCGGAACTCTGGATGCGAGGGCGAGAATGATCACGGATGAGATGTGCATAGCGGCAGCAGAAGAGATTGCAAAGGTTGCGGAAGAAAGGGGCCTCAGCGAGGACCGAATAATACCCAGCATGAGCGACTGGGAGCTGTTTCCGCGCGAGGCCGCCGCGGTGGGAGTCCAAGCGGTTAAACAGGGAATCGCGAGCCACAAGCTATCGAGAAGGGAACTATACCAACGGGCGGCATCGATAATTACACGCGCCCGAAAGACCACCGACACCCTGATGAAAAAAGGACTAATCAAGGCGATTCCGGGCCGTAGTAGAGGGAGAACCCAACGAGTAAGCACAAGGTAGCCGTCCTCGGCGGAACGGGGGACGAGGGTTTCGGCCTCGCTCTTCGGTGGGCAAAGCATGGACATGAACTGATAATCGGCTCGAGGAGCTTAGACCGGGCTCAGGGGGCGGCCCGCGAGATAACGAAACTTACAGGGGCCGACTCTGTGAGGGGTCTTGTGAACGATGCTGCAGTTGCGAAATCCGACGTGGTAGTTCTGTCGGTTCCTTTTGGGGGTATAGTTGAAACCCTGAAGGCGGTTAGGGCCTCGCTGAGGCCAGAACAGATTGTGGTCAACCTCACTGTCCCGCTCGAAACATCCGTCGGAGGACGCGCAACTCACACCCTGGCCGTATGGGCCGGCTCTGCAGCGGAACTGGTAGCGGACATGGGTCCGAAGAACGTGAAGGTGGTTACCGCTTTCAACAATGTCAGCGCGGAACTACTCCACGACCTTTCCCGGGATGTAGAATGCGATATACTCATCTGTGGGAACGATGATGATGCCAAGAAGGTCGTATTCGACCTTGTGAGGGCTCTTCCCGGAGCGCGGGCTGTCGACGCGGGACCCCTAGAGAATTCTCGGACAGTGGAACAGCTCACTGCTCTGTTGGTTTCTCTGAACATTCGCTATCGTGTTAAGAACGCTGGGATAAGAATCACCGGAATTGCACCCGTCTAATAACGCATTGTGGTCCTAGGTGCAGGTCGGAATAGTCGGGAAGCCGAACGCAGGCAAGAGCACTTTCTTCAGTGCTGCAACTCTTACTGCAGTTCCGATCGCGAACTATCCTTTTACTACCATAAAGCCGAACCATGGAATCTCCTACCTTCGGACAAAGTGCGTGTGCAAAGGCCTCGGTGTTGTCGACTCCCCCCGCAATTCTAAGTGCGTTGATGGCGAACGGTTCATTCCCGTAGAGCTTATCGACCTGCCGGGATTGGTGCCTGGTGCCTGGGAGGGCCGCGGCCTCGGAAACCAGTTCCTCGACGAAGTTCGGAAGGCTGATGCACTAATCCATGTGGTAGATGCCTCCGGATCCACAGACTCGGAGGGCAAACCGGTCCCGGCTGGAAGCCATGATCCGGTCGAGGATGTCAGGTTCCTAGAGCGAGAGCTGGATATGTGGATGTTTCAGATTCTGAGAAGAGAATGGGAAAAAATTTCGCGTCAACCAGACCTCACCTCGGACGAGGTCGCGTCTGCCATTGCTGACCGGTTGAGCGGGACCGGCGTGAAACGGTCGCACGTCGAGGAGGGCCTGCGAATAGCTGGACTATCGGGACGACCATCCGCCTGGCCCAAGGAAGACCTCATACGACTTGTGGGCCTCCTGAGGGGATTTTCGAAACCGATTCTCCTAGCGGGCAACAAGGTCGACCTTCCGACTTCTCCGGCGAATGTTGAGAAGCTCAAACAGCTCGACGCGTTATCCGTTCCTGTTTCCGCGGAGGCCGAGCTGGCCCTGCGACGGGCCGTCGAGAGGAAGCTGATTCAGTACAAGCCCGGCGACAGAGATTTCTCTGTAAGCGAGGGGTCCGGGCTTACCCCAGAGCAGCTTGCTGCCCTGGAGATGATTCGGCTAAGGGTATTGAAGCCCGCAGGGACTACCGGAGTTCAGGATTGTATCAACGCAGCATTCCTTCGGCTGCTGGATATGATCGTTGTCTATCCAGTAGAGGACCCTGAACATCTGACGGACCATTCCGGTAACATTCTGCCTGACGCTCTGCTGGTTTCCAGAGGGACCACAATGGGAGAGCTGGCTTCGAGAATCCACACCGAATTGGGAGAACGTTTTCTCTACGGGGTCAATGCGAGGGGCGGTATGCGTCTGGGCGAAACCTATGAGTTGAAGGACGGAGATGTGGTCAGTATAGTAAGTTCCGCCCAACGACGGTAAGGATACTTTTGTCTTCTCTGAAAGCTATGACTAGGCCGGCCTTAGGAAGGCTTAGCCTGTGAGCCTGGCACGAGAGGGCACGTCTCGTTTTACGGCAGCCCCGGGCCCGACCCACGCTCCGGCTCCGACTTTGACACCTGGAAGGAGGGATACGTTAACCCCTGTTCGGACGCCGTCTCCTAGGACAGCCCCAAGTTTCTTCCTTCGACTATCCACCAAGGCCCCTTTCACAACCGACCTCACTGTTGCTTCGTCGAAGCGAAGGTTAGCGGTTACTGTGCCAGCTCCGAGTGAGCAGTTTTCGCCTATGATACTGTCGCCAATATAGGACAGGTGCGGAATGGTTGTGTTAGCCATCACTATACTGTTCTTTACTTCACAGCTAGACCCGACTTTCACGTTTCGGCCCAGAGCAGTATGGGGACGAAGGTACGAGTTTGGCCCCACCACAGCACCCTCGCCCACGAAAACAGGGCCTTCTAAGTAGCTGCCTGACTTCACAACCGCCCCCCTCTCAACTTCGACGGAGCCCCTAAGGTTAGCACCGGCCTCGACCTTACCGGCTACGGAGGGCCGACGCTTGTCCAGCGCCAGACGGTTCGCCTCCAGCAAATCCCATGGATAGCTAATCCCCACCCATTCTCCCTTTTCAAGGCGAAAGGCACTAAGCCTCTGGCCCTTGCGAAGCATTTCCTCTAGAGAATCAGTCAATTCGTATTCATTCCGTAAGGATTTTCTGGTCTTCGCTACCACGGGAAAGATCGACTTGCTGAGCAGATATATTCCCGCGTTGACGAGCCCCCGCCCCTTGACGTGCTTCTCCCTTATCGAGCGAACAAGCCCGTGACTGATAGTAAGGCTGCCAAACCTTGCTGAGTTCTCAACAATGGCAGTTGCAATCATCATATCGTCTGCTCTGGCAGCCTTTTTGACCATTCTGGAAAGAGCGTCTTCGCTGTAATAGTCGTCTCCATAAACAACGAGGAAAATGTCCTCTCTGTCAAGCTCGGCCTTGGCTGCCTTGATTGCGTCTGCGGTCCCTGCGATTCTCCTCTGTCTGACATAGGTTATGTCGCATCCAAGATGCCGTCCGTTGCCAATCTCCTGGCGGATTTTATCCTCCCGGAAGTTTATGACTAGAACAACGTCGCGAACGCCGGACTTGGACAACGAGCGAAGAGTTCTCTCAATAACAGGCCTACCACCGACAGGCAGTAGATGCTTGGGCCTGTTCTCTGTGAGAGGCCATAGCCGTTCCCCCCTCCCAGCAGCCAACACGACAGCTCTCAAGCTAGTGTCGACTCTTCAAGACGCGCCTCAGGAGGCGGAGACTTTCTCTCATAACACGTAACCCCTCTGAAGATTTCTTGGACTCTCCGGTCACGCGTATAACGGGTTCTGTCCCGCTTTCACGCACAAGTATCCACGACTGCTCAGTGCTCACTCTCAGACCGAACCGGATGCTGGTCGAAGAATCTGTCCCCAGCACCCTCCGTAGCCCTCTTGCAAGAGATTCAACCTTAGTCCGGGTCAGCCTCTGGGGATATCGAACGCTGTGACGAATCATACTGTACTGCGGAACAGCCTCTATCCCCTTCGACACAGGTCCCCCCATCTCCTCAACGGACTTCAAGAAAAGCAGGCCAGAGAGAATACCATCCGGCGTCGAATTATGGTCGTAGTGTATCCAGGCCCCTGACGGTTCACCTGCGAACTTGGCCCCGCACTTCTTCATCTCCTGAAGGAGCAAGGCATCCCCCACAGGGCCCCTGACCAATCTGGCTCCGTGCTGCTCCGCGACCTCGTCAATCGCCATGGAAGCGTCGAGGGGAACAAGAAATGGTCCTTTCGACCGTCTTGAAAGAAACGAGATGTAAGATGCAAGTACCCTGTCTTGGAGTGGACGCTTGCCTTTCTCATCGACAATGAACATTCTATCGCCGTCCCCGTCGAACGCGATACCAGCGTCCGCCCGGGTTTCCACCACAGTCGCCGAGAGGGTTTTCTCACTCTTCTCCGTTGGTTCAGAGCCGCGTGCCGTAAAGGAGCCATCCGGCACCGAATTTATCGACGTCACGCCGCCCAATAGTTCTCTGTACACTCTAGGACCAAGCAGGCTTGCTGCGCCGTTTCCGGGATCTAAGACCACCCTCCATTTCCTTTCAAGCCTGATTTGCGTTATCATGTCCACGTAGGAATGTGGCTGGTGATTTTGAACCACGCCTGCAAACGGAGTTTTCCCCAGGGGTTTTGCCCCGTGCACCTTGGCTTTGAATAGGCTCCTCTCGTCTTTGAGGGCCTCTCCTGTTGAATCGAATATCTTGAACCCGTTGTATTCCGGTGGGTTATGGCTTGCAGTGATTACCACGCCTGCGGATGCTCTATGGAACTTGGTCTCATACGCGATTACCGGAGTTGGCACCATGTCGTAGTCCAGTACTCGTGCACCTGATTGGAGCGCACTCGCAACGAACGCAGCCTTCAAGACCTGGCCCGAGTGTCTGGGGTCGCGTCCCAGGGCGACCGTTCCACCTAGAGTCTTCGGTAGCAGTTTCCCGAGTTCAAATGCTACTGCTGGGTTGACCGTCTCAGGATATTTTCCTCTGATGCCTGAACTCCCGAAGCGAAGGTTCATTCTAGGATTCTGCTAGGAGGGAGGTTCTTGGGCAGGCACGACCACTTCGGCGGCCAGGGTGTTAGCTGGCTCGAGACTAGGGGTCTCCAGGGGCATGGAGAGGAGTTTGGACTTTCTCACACCGACGTGCCTGAGCGGGCAGACTTTCTTTGCTTCGTTGTATACGTCGGACCCCATTTTCCCCAAAACCATTTCATGGCAGAGCTGTGAGTAGGTTAGCTTGGAAGCTTTCTCAGCAACGACTTTCCCCATCAGTTCCCTGATTGCGTGTTCCTGGGACCCTTGTATTCGGCCGTGGCTGAAACTTACATTATACACTCTAGTGAGGTATCTGTCGACTGTGTTCGCGGTGAATAGTCCGTCGATGCGTGTGCTACCTCGTCTTACGAGGCTTCTCAGGTAGTCCGTGGAGTACTCGTGACTCTTCAGAATCGTCTCGGCTCGGTCGCCTGTCACCGAAACGACTAGAAAGTAGAGCTTCATTGACTGATGGGAGAAATCTCCTGTGATATCGTAAAGTGTTGTTTCCACGACTCTGCCGATGAGCTTCTTGGGGTCCTCCGAGGGGATAGCGGCAACCATTTGTTCACCGAAGTATGAAGGGGTGTACACTGAGTACCATTCTTTGGCCCTCCACTTGTCGCGGACTTTCTTCGTAGCTTTGGACACTTACGTTACTCCGTGTTCCTGTGTTATTGTCCTCAGACTCTTTGTTGCTGCCTGAATGCGAGAGAGGATGTCATCCAAGGTGGATATGAAGGTTTCAATCTTTCCATCGTACTCTACCAGAAAGCGAGCCGATTCGTAGCCTGCTAGCCCTGTGATTCGGAGTCCTTGCAACCCTGAGTTGTCAGGCCTCGAGACCTTGATGACTGAACGTGACAGTTTCATGCTTTCTGTTCGGACGTTTAGACGTGCCCTAATCATGATACCGCCGAGTCGATTCTCTTTCCAAACTCCTCTAGGAACATTTCGAGCCTCCCCTTTTCCAGGGTGGCACCGGCAGCTATGGCATGTCCTCCGCCGTTACCACCGTAGTTAGGGGCTAATTCTTGGAGGAGCCTGCCAAGGTTGACCCCCTTTGCCACTAGCTCGTCCGTTGCTCTTGTGGAAATCTTAGCCGCTCCATCTTTTGTGGACGTGACGACAACTGTGACCTTGGACGCTCCGAACAAATTCGATGAGGAAACTAGGGAGGACACAGCTCCAGTCATGTTTTCATCAATTACCCCTTCGCCTCTAACGATAACAACGTTCCCGGTCTTTTTCAAGACGGAGGGGTCGCCCGTAAGCCAGTTCATGTATTTCGCGAGCCATTTTCGGTATTCAGAGTAAACTTGTTGTGCCTCCTCAAAAGCGGCTGCGCGGTCACCAACACCGAGACAAACACCTAACCCTGCCTTGCCCAGGCGGCCGCACGCGTTGAGCAGAGAGGCAAACTCTCTTGCGTCACGAAGAGGGGTCCAAGGGTCTTCCCGTGTTAGGGTGTATACGCTCCCGAGAAGCTCGAGCGCGACCTCGCCGCTTGTCTTGAGAGATATCATGTGTTGTATGATTCTGTCAACCAGCCTTCGCTTTTCATCTATTGACAGGTCGACGACGGTCCTCCACCGGTCATCGACTTTGGTCGGAATACCGGCTGCATCGAGAAGGGCGAGGCAACGGTCTTCTTCTCCGCTGAGCCCAGGTAGGAAGGGCGTTGTCGTAGCCGCAATGGCTCGGTGGACTGGCCTCGTCTGTCTCCCGAAGAGGGTCAGGTCTTGGGCAACCTCGACCAGTTTCATATCAACAGCGTCCTTGAGTATCGTCTCGTTCAGTCCGGTCAGGGTCCTCCTAGGGCCTTTGTCCTGTTGATCTCCGAGACAACCGACCAAGGCCATGGGCGAGAGGTCCTTGTTTCGGTGGTCGACCGCCTTCGCCAGAAGATAGGCTGTGCCCGCCCCGCTGATTTCTGCTGATCCATTAAACCCGAGCAGGTGTGTGTTGAAATGGTGGACGTTGGTTGGGGGGTCTCCCGCAGTCTGGTGGTGATCTGAAATGATCACCTGTTTGTGACTAAGCGTTTTCCCAATCATGGATAGATAGCCGCTTCCTATGTCGGCGAACATTACGAGGTCGGAGTCTACGGTCTCGAGGTCCTTTAGCACTGTATCGGAGAGGTTGTCGACGGCTCGAAGATGAACAGGGGTTCCGAGCCGGCTGACTGCTGTTAGGAGTATGCTTCCCGCGCTGATGCCGTCTGCGTCGAAGTGAGAAATGATGAGAATAGGGGTTTTTTGCGAGGCGAATTTCCTTATTACGTCGGCGGAGCTGCTGGCTTGTGTTTCCAGCTCAGAATGGCGTCCATTCATGGCTATTTGAGTGAGGCGGCAACTGGCTTGTATTCCCATTCCTTAGGAAGTCTGCCTTTGCTTCGGTAAAAACTGACTAGCCGGTGGATCTTGGATTCGATGAGTGCCAAGTCCCTCTTGTTGGGATAGTCCTTTCTGTTCTTCTCCAGATGCCTTCTCGCTCCAGTAGCTTTCTTGACAAGGTTTTCAAGGTCTTCAGGGATTTTCGGCCTCAGTTCCGGAGAGAGGAGACGTTCCAGTCTCCGGCCCGCGACCTGGGTGACTAACGGTATGCCGTACTTGTCTCGGAGCATTTGCCCTATGATACTTGGAGAGTTCCCCTCCCGCGCTAGTTTCTGAACGATTGCCTCGACCTCCTCCGGCTCGTACTTGAACCATGAGGGAGGCCTTCTACTCACAGGCCGAGTTGAGCCTGAACTACCGCGTTTTCCAGAATACAGCCTGGCCATTCGAGGTCTTCCATGCGTCCCGGTCGGGGCCTTTTATTTAAGCACTGGATCGTCGCGCTTTGGAAAGGATTAGGCCTCTTCGCCTTCTAGGATAAATTGTTGAGACTCCACTTCTACGTAGGGTCTCTCTCAGCCGCCTGTCAAGAGTGGCTACCGCTACTGGGCCCTTCTGGGAGAGTGCTGCGGTTAGAATTGCCGTATCAGTATCCTTGACCACGAGTTCAGTGTCCATGACGGGAACCCGTTTCCTCTCCAATTGTTCCAGGGCGAGCTTAGCAAGACCGCCGGTGGCAGAGGAGCCTCGTCTCGCCAGCCTTCCCAGTTCGAACTGCACAAGGTCGATGGTGACTATTCGAAGCGGTCCTGGAACTGTGGTTCGAATTTCCTCGCCAAAATCCATATGTTCTCGAAGCATCGTGAGGAGAAAGCTGGTGTCAAGAAGGACCAGCACGGAGGTCGCCCGTCCTAACGAAGAGTCCCGAATCCTATGAGTCTCCAGCTTTCGCCAATTCGACGGCTCAGCGCCACTTTCGAACCAGGGTCTGAACAAATGGGTTTCTTCAACAGAACATCTGCAATATTCTCCCGCGCTGATGTTACGACGCCAGAAGTAACGGCCGTGCCCACGTTCAGAACCAGGGGTTCGTTCATCTTGATCTTCTGAACCGGGACGAGCTGCGCTGTACCCACTGCTTTCTCGAAGAGTTCGACGTCAAGAGTCACTTTCTCCAACGTCGGAGGGAGAGTGCCCACCCTACCGAGGACGTTTCCTACCAGCCCGTCAGACTTGGTAATCGAAGGGTCGAGGTCCGTGCCTAAAGCTATGAGTCCGCCGGGCTGGGCCTGTTTAACCTCTCCTCCCCCTGCCTGCAGGCGCTCCACCCTCGCGATGAGGGGTTCGTACCGTACTCTGTTCGCCTCCTCCGTCTTTATGCCCGGCCTAATCTCGACCTCCTCTCCGTGTCTGAAGAGACCTTGGACAACAGACCCTCCCACGACTCCGCCAGCTAGGTCATCTGACTCGGTCCCTGGCTTGTTCACGTCAAAGGAACGGAGAATGGACATTCTCGGGGGAACCGCCTGGTCTCGTTTGGGAGTTGGTATCCGCTCTTGTATCGCCGAAATGAGGACGTCTATGTTGAGCCTGTGTTGAGCGGACACGGGGATTACTGGAGCACTTTCAGCGACGGTGCTTTTTGTGAACGTTCCGATTTCCTCAAAACTCTCTTTCGCCCGGCGTCTATCCACTACGTCTATCTTGTTTTGGACCACCACGAGCTTTCGGAGGCCCACCATTTCCGCTGCTAGTAAGTGTTCTCGGTCTTGAGCTTGAGGGCACTTTACGTTGGAAGAGATTACGAAGAGGGCTCCGTCCATTATCGAGGCCCCAGACAGCATCGTCACCATCAGGCTGTGGTGGCCGGGGCAGTCAACGAAACTGACGGACCGCAGGAACTTGGTTTCGCCCTTACAGTTCGGACAGATTTTGGACGTGGAGTAGTTCGACGGGGGTTCGCAGGAGGGACACTCGTAGAAACTGGCGTCCGCATATCCAACACGAATCGTAATGCCTCGTCGGAGTTCCTCAGAGTGTCTTGCGGTCCACACTCCCGTCAAAGATTGGACAAGGGTGCTCTTTCCATTGTCCACGTGGCCCAGCGTTCCGATGTTTATCTCAGGCTGAATCTGTAGACACTCCCGTCGAATGGAAGCCGAAGGGGCTATTAGGCGAAATTTAACCTTTCCAAGCGATGAATGCCCCGGTAATCAGACCACCACTGTGCATCGGTATCGAGTCCACAGCGCACACTTTCGGGGCCAGCCTCGTTGACTCAGGTGGCAGGATCATCACAAATGTAAACTCGACCTACAAGCCTCCCGATGGTGTTGGAATCCACCCTAGGAAGGCAGCACAGCACCATGTTGAGGTCGCAGGGGAGGTCGTTGAAAAGGCCCTTCGCGGGAAAACGCAAAGCGCTACATACGTGCCGGATTTTGTCGCATATTCTGCAGGCCCGGGCCTCGGCCCGTGTCTAAGAGTCGGGGCGACGGTGGCGAGAGCTATCGCTGGCTTTCTCTCCGTGCCTCTATTCCCCGTGCATCATGGAATAGCGCATCTGGACCTTGCAATCTCCACGACGAAAGCCAGTGACCCTCTCGGGGTGCTGGTCTCTGGCGGCCACACCGGTATTGTAGTCCATTTTGGAAGCAGGTGGTTGTTTTACGGAGAAACCCAAGACATAACCCTAGGAAACCTGTTGGACATGTTTGCACGCGAGGCTGGGCTACCCTCTCCTGGCGGCGCCTTTGTAGAATCGCTTGCCGCAAAAGGGAGGAGAATACTGCCCCTTCCGTATACGGTGAAGGGAAACGACGTCTCTTACTCTGGCCTTCTGACATCGGCCCTTCAGCTTCTGAAGAAAGGCAAAGGACTTGCTGACATATGTTACTCGTTGCAGGAAGTCGGTTTTTCGATGCTCGCGGAGGCCGTCGAAAGAAGCCTTGTCCAAACGCGGAAGAGAGAGGTCCTGCTGGCGGGAGGTGTTGCTGCAAACCGGAGACTCAGAAACATGATTCGGATGGTGGCAGAAGACCATGATGCAATCTTCCACCCTGTTCCAGCCGAATACACAGGAGACTGTGGAGCGCAGATTGCGAGTTCCGGGCAGTTCATGTTTGATATTGGGGGCGCAGTTCCGGTGCCTAAGAGCCACGTGATGCCTAGATGGCGGCTCGACGAGGCGGAGGTTCCATGGAT
>DATBWE010000090.1:0-4427 GCA_036514975.1 Bathyarchaeia archaeon | reverse complement strand
CTTCCACCGAGGGGCAGAGGCCGACCTCTACGTGTCAAGAGTGGGAGCTTGGGACCTTGTTGTTAAGAGAAGGACTCGGAAAAAATACAGGGAGCAGGAACTGGACAATCGGATTAGGAGAGCACGGACTGCCCGGGAGGCGACTGCTCTACATGAGGCAAGGAGAGCAGGAGTTAGGACACCCATTGTGCTACTGGTGGACTTGGAGAAAACCACGATAGTGATGACCTATGTGAAGGGCCTGCTCGCAAGAGACGGTCTAGAAGGGGGGAGTTCGCGAAGCATACTCCGCATCTTCAGAGAGCTAGGTAGACAGATAGGACTCCTCCATTCAGGCGGAATAGTTCACGGGGACCTAACAACCTCAAACATCATCGTTGCAGGCAGAGATACTCCCTTCATCCTCGACTTTGGAATGTCCTCCTGGTCGACGGAAATTGAAGACAGGGGAATTGACCTGCACCTGCTGAGAAGGTCGCTGGCCACGACTCACGTCGTTGACGAGGAGTCCAGCTCGAGGGCAGTCTCAAATGGATACAAGGAGATACTAGGCCCGAGAAAGGGGCGTGAAACCTTCAGGAAAGCCGCTGAGATTGCAAGGAGGGGCCGCTACTTCGCGCTCCGATAGAAAGAAAGTGTGGCTTGTAACCGAGAACTCTCACAAGCTCAGAGAAGCAAGGGCCGTTCTTTCAAACCATAACATATCGCTTGGACAGATTCGCCTGCCTAAGGTTGAGATTCAGAGCCAGGATCTCGAAGAAATCGCGCTCTTTGCCGCAAGATCCATTGCAGAGAAAGTGGACCGTCCGATAATTGTGGAGGACTCGGGGCTGTTCATAAGTGCCCTGAATGGCTTCCCAGGACCGTACTCATCATATGTCCTCCAGACTCTTGGACTGGACGGCATACTGCGACTGGTTGAAAGAGCTCGAGGACGGGAGGCCTATTTTCAATCCACCATAGCAACGCACTTGGAAGGAAGCGTTTTCAAGACATTCTCAGGGAGGGTTAACGGCGTGATCTCAAGGCGGAAGGCGGGAAGGCGAGGATTTGGATATGACCCCATCTTTGCTCTCCGGCTTGATTCCAAAACGTTCGGGCAAATGCCCGAGTCGGAAAAAAACAGGTATTCACATCGTGCCTTCGCTCTTCGAAAGTTCGCCAAGTGGTTCCTTTGCAATGACCGTTCGATAGGCCCTGATCGGAGTCCAGCGGAGCCCTAAAATAAGCGACTTTGACCGCCGTGGTGACATGTTCAGGATAGTATCTGTTGAGGACGTGGTCCGTATTCCTCCTCAGAAATTCGGCGACCCCATCGACCAGGTCGCAAGGGAGCAGATCAAGCTCAAGTATGAGAACTATGTGGACGAAGAACTAGGCTACGTCATTCTGGTCACGGATGTTGATGTTGAGACTACGGGAAAGATACTTCCAGGCGACGGTTCCACGCACCACAAGGCGATCTTCAAACTTCTGACCTTCTACCCTGAGCTACACGAGGTAGTGGAGGGGGAAGTGGTTGAAGTTACTGACTTTGGAGCTTTCGTACGAATCGGCCCGGAGGACGCTTTGCTTCACGTTTCCCAGATCGTGGACGACTTCATCACGTATGACGAGAAGCATGGGGTCCTGTCGGGACGGGAGTCGCAGAAGAAACTTGGGAAAGGAAACCTTGTCCGGGGACGCATCATAGCGGTAAGTTTTCCCCGTGGAGGTTCGGGAGGAAAAATCGGAATAACCCTGCGTCAGCCCTTCCTAGGAAGGATCGAGTGGATTCAGGACGAGCTAAAAGGCAAGCCGGTGAAAGTGGAACATAAGGCTTGACAGAAAAAGCTTGCAAGAACTGCCGAATGATAAGCAATGGCCCAGTGTGTCCCAATTGTAAGTCCAGTAATCTCAGCGACGACTGGTCAGGGTTCGTAGTGGTTTTGGACCCTCCGAACTCGGAGGTCGCAAGGCTCATGGGAATTAAGATCGCAGGCCGTTTCGCGATTCGAGTTAGATGAATTCATCCCAGCCTAAGGCCTAGGGCCGTAGTCTGTAAAGCTGCAGGACCCGCAGACCCATCGTTGGGTGGGTTTATCATGTGATGCCATTACGGACCCACACCTAGGGCACTTTCGATTCTTCAGCTTCACTGACGTTGGCGTAACGTCATATAGCTCGCTCCGCATTCTGAGCTTCTTCTCCTTTGGAGGAGAGGGTTGCTGTGGTGCGGGTTTCGACATAGTCGAAGTGACTCGTTTCCAGCCGTATTTAGTGTTGTTTTCTTCGGGACAATCGAAACCTTCATAAAAGCCCCGTTCCGCCACCGAAAGCTACAAGGCCGATGAGAGTGAAGATTGATGGCACAAAAGTCCGTGTATGTCCGATTTCAGGTTCCCAAGGAAGCAGCTGACAAGGCCTACCAACTTCTCCAGGTCGCCAAGGACACTGGCAAGCTGAGAAAGGGAACGAACGAGACCACCAAGGCCATAGAGCGCGGAATAGCAAAAATAGTGATCATCGCGGAGGACGTTGAGCCGCCGCAGGTTGTGGCACACCTTCCGATTCTATGCGACGAGAGAAAGATACCGTACCTGTACGTGCCCAGCAAACTGGAACTCGGCAAGTCGGCCGGACTAGACGTGGGTTCCGCGGCAATATCTGTAGTCGAGCCCGGCGACGCAGCACAATCCCTGAAAGAACTATTGAAGGTCTTTGAAGCCCTCAGGAAGACCGGTGCAGGGAAGTGAGCAGGGCCAGAGATAGATCTGACGAACCCCTTATCCCTGCCGAAGTCACTCAGATCATTGGCCGCACAGGCGTAACCGGAGAGGTAATTCAAGTCCGCGTAAGGGTCCTAGAAGGTAGAGACAAAGGGCGGATTATCTCTAGAAACGTTAAGGGACCCATTAGGCTTAGCGACGTGCTGATGCTGAGAGAAACCGAGCGGGAAGCCAAGAAGATAAGGTAGGGCTCATTCCATGCCCAAGAATTTCAGGTGCAGCTTCTGCGGCAAGAACTTTAACAGTACGACCGGGATGATGCACGTTAGGAACGACGGGACGCTCCTGTATTTCTGTAGCAGGCGGTGCCGAATAAGCAGCCTCTCCTTTGGTAGGGATTCACGTAAGCTCAAGTGGACAGCCTACTACGGCAAGAGAGAGAAAGGCCGCTGAGCAACCCGACCGCGGAGAAGACCTTTTCATTCCTAAAACCCGAATCTCTCAAACAGCGCCTTGTCGGGGAGGTTGTCTCTAGGCTCGAACGCAAGGGACTGGTTCTCCGTGAGCTGCGACTTCACCAAATTTCAAGAAGAGAGGCAGAAGACCTATACAGGGTTCACAGGGGAAAACCGTTCTTCCGAGAACTCGTTGAACATGTGACGTCAGGACCGGTGATGCTAATGGTGATTGAGGGTCCTAACGTAGTGGACACCGTTCGCAAGCTGGTTGGTGCGACCAACCCCTTGGTCGCAGAGCCTGGAACCATACGCGGGGACCTCTCGACGTCTATTACTGCGAACATCATTCACGCGTCCGACAGCGCCGAGAATGCGAGGAGAGAAGCCTCAATTTTCTTCAAGGACGCAATATAGTCAGTTTCGTATCGGGCCAAATCAGAGTTTAATATCTGACTGGGCTAGGACTGTTCCGCGATGGAGCCTGCTAGAGATGACGATCCGACAGCCAATAGTTGTGGTTCTTGGACACGTGGACCACGGCAAGACAACGCTTCTCGATCGAATTAGGGGCACTTCTGTCGCCGCTCGAGAACCTGGCCAGATAACTCAGTGGATCGGGGCCAGCCTTATCCCAGCCAGGACCGTCAACGAGATCTGCGGGCCGCTACTAGCACGCTTCAAGTTGAAGATAGAGGTCCCAGGCCTCCTATTCATAGACACTCCTGGACATGAAACGTTCAGCAATCTGCGCCGGCGAGGAGGGTCCGCCGCCGATGTCGCGGTCTTAGTTATTGACGTCACAAAAGGTATAGAGCCCCAGACTGTAGAATCACTCAACATTCTCCGAGCGCGCAAGACTCCATTTTTGACCTGCTGCAATAAGATTGACGCGGTTCCGGGATGGAAGTCTTCCCCTGAAGGGTCCTTTCTTCTGAACAAGTCAGCTCAGCGTTCCGAGGTTATGACTGACCTCGACAATCGACTCTACACGATGATGGGAACCCTTTCACGCTTTGGGTTCCGGGCGGACAGGTTCGACAGGATTACAGAGTTTGCGAAAACTGTTGCTCTTGTTCCTGTGAGCGCGAAGACGGGTGAGGGCTTGCCGGAGCTGATGGCTGTGCTCATCGGGCTTGTTCAGAGCTTCATGAAGGACGAGCTGACCTCAGAACTCGGCCCGGGGGAAGGTACGGTTCTGGAGGTGAAGGAGGAGCCGGGGCTCGGCGTCACGGTGGACGCGATGATCTACAATGGGCGCCTG
>DATBWE010000089.1:0-2293 GCA_036514975.1 Bathyarchaeia archaeon | reverse complement strand
TTATACTACAATAGCTACTCGGACAAGAAAAGAGACAAGTTATACGGGGAAATCTTGGACAGCCTAGGAAAGGAATAGTCCCAAACCATTACACGGAGCTACAGGGGCGGCACTCATCTCTGGGCCCGATTCATGCGAAAGCCTTTTGAATGACTTTTGACAGTTCATCTGTAGAGAAAACCATGGCCAAGGTCATTCAGACTTCTCTGGAAGAGGAGGAGTATAGGGTCTTCAAGGACCTGCTGGAGAAGCGGAAGCTGAGCATTCGGGAGGGCCTCCGAAAAGCGGTCACCAGGATGTTGGAGGAGGAGGTAAGAGTTGATCCCAGGGATCCGTTTCTGGTCCGGAGGCCTCGGGGGAAGAGCGGCCTCGGAGACTTGTCCAGGAAGCATGACGAGTACCTCTACGGGAAGAAGAAAAGTCGCGGCTCTTCATAGACACGGGTGCCCTCGTCGCGCTCGAGGACGCTGACGACGAGAACCATAAGAGCGCATTAGAGTTTAGGGAACGTATCAGGAAGAGCCTGACGCCCTTCAGGACCCTCTACACGTCCAACTACGTCATAGACGAGACTCTTACGCTGCTGAAAGAGAGGTGTGGATTGTCCGTCGCGGTCTCATTTCGGGAAGACCTGGAGGCTTCTAGCGTGATCAGGGTCCTGTGGATAGAGCCTGCAGTTGAGCAGGAGGCTTGGAAGATTTTCAAGACCCACCGGGACAAGGGGTATAGTTTCACGGACTGCACGAGCTTCGCAATGATGGACCTCCACGCGATAAAGAACGCCTTTGCCTACGACGGACACTTCAGACAATACGGCTTTGCAATGCACCCATGAGGAATAGCTGGGACTGGAGCAGACCCTGTCGATAGATCATCGGCCGGGTTTCTCTGGCAAACACGCTACTCCTAGTGGAAGGAATGGTTCTGTGCTATGGTTTAGGGGTCTTTTGCGTCTCAAGGGTTCTGTCGGTCCCCCGCGCGTTTTCACTGGACGATGTTAGCTGTCTGGGCTTGTTTTGGGCGTTTTTGGCGGGTCTGGGCTTGAAGTCCATGTTTCAGGGGTGTGCGATACTTCTGCCCTTGAAGCGGACCTGTTCGGGGAAATGTTGCAGTCTATTGGACCAGGCTTAGAGTTGGAAGACGGGTGGGTTCTGGGCGGGTCCAGTGGGAACGGTTCCTGGATGGGCGTGTTTCGGGCGGAGGAGGCGTTGAAGCGGATGTTTGTAGGCACAGGCACCTTCCGGCATGTGTGAGTTTAGGATTGTTGAGGTTCTGCCTAGGGTCGTTCGATGGAGAGAGAAGGTTTTTGTGTACAAAGTTACATCTTATACATTGTCTAAGTTGGCCAGCATAAGGGTGAGCGACGACCTGTACCGCGAGTTGAACAGGGTGGCGGGACAGCTTAGGGCTGAACTGGGACGCCCGGTCTCCATGGAGGAGGTCTTGGAGCACCTCCTCAAATCGCGCCGGTTGAAGCCGAGTGATTTCGCGGGGGCTTGGGAGATGAGTGACGAGGAAGTCGAGGAGTTCAAGAGAAGCCTGAGAAGGTTCTGGTCCAGCTGGAAATACCCAAGAGAATAGTCCTGGATTCAGACATTCTCGTCGACCATCTCAGGTCCAAGGTGAAAGAGACAACTGTTGCAAGGCTGCAGGAGAGGTCTGAGTTGGCCACGACCATGATCAATCTCTTCGAGCTGTACCTTGGAGCCTACAAGTCCCGTGACGTGAAACAAAGTTTGACCTCTGTCAAAGGACTCCTCTCGACGCTACAGGTCCTGCCGTTCACTGAGAAAGCTGCGGAAAGAGCGGCTGGAATCCTAGCAGAGCTGGAGGCAAAGGGACGGCCGATCGATTCGAGGGACTTATTTGTTGGAGCCATAGCCTTGGAGGAAGGCTTTGCAGTATTGACTCAGAACACAGAGCACTTTGCACGAATCCGAGACCTCCAGGTCATAACAGAAAAACAAGCTCTGTCCCAGAAACGATAAAGCAGTACGGAGTAAGGTCACGGGACTGGTCGGCTATCTTGCCTGTTTAGTGTTGCAAGATCCTGGCTTGTCGACCGGGACTTTTGCGAGTGTGGTGTCTAAGGGGAGCGTTTACTGCTTCGAGGTTCAGCAGCTGTACGGTGGGGGCGTGCTGGTTCCGCTGGGACGGATGTTGGGCGGGTCCGGTGGAAACGGTTCCGGAATGGGCGTGTTTCGGGAGGAGGGCCTGAAACGACTGTTTGCAGAGCGCAGGCGCCTTCTGCGTGTATGGGGTTGGAGGTTTGAGGGTCTTTGCGGCGCAGGAT
>DATBWE010000088.1:0-3783 GCA_036514975.1 Bathyarchaeia archaeon | reverse complement strand
CGAAAGGACCAGGTCCGGCTGATCGAGATTGGCCGGCAGCAGCTCCATTTCCTCCGGGGGCTACTGGAAATAGCCGGGTCGGACAGGACCAGGGCCCTAGAGATGGCCCGCGAGATTGAGAGGCTGGAAGAACAGGGCGATGACGTCAAGGACGCGATGCTGGACGAGATATACGGATCCTGGGAGAAGCTCGACTACGCCAGCTTCCACAACTACATACAGACCACTATCGAAGCTGACGATATTCTGGACCTTTGCGAGGACGCTTCAGGCCTCGTTATCGCTGTGACAAAAGCACTAGGCGCCTAGCCCGCTATGACGGAACTCGTAGACATTGCCTCGCTACTGCTAGCGGGCCTCCTAGGAATGCTTGTCGGCGGCAACAACCTCTCCGCATCCTCAGGAACAATCATCGGCAGCGGAATGATAAGCAAACGCTCCGGCATACTACTCGCCGTCGTGGGCTACCTCCTCGGGCTCGCGCTGGAAGGGCCCAAACTCTTCAAGGTCCGCGAAGCATTCCTCCCAAACGAGACAACAGTCCAAGTCTTCATCATCCTAACCGCCACACTCCTAGTGTTTCTAGGCGGAGAACTGGGAAAGGTTCCGCTGTCCCTCTCGAAGACTCTCACGGGAACAATCGTCGGAGTCAGCCTTGCGGCAGGGGCCTTTCAGCGAGCCGGATACCTTGCCTTGATACTCGGCTACTGGTTTGTCGCGCCACTGGTCGCATCGGGCCTCGGACTGTTCTTCGTCGCCCTAGACGACCGGTACAGCCCCAAGAAGCTCTGGCTCAAGCTATCAGTCCTCAAAGCGGGACTACTCCTCGTGGGCTTCTTCTCCGCCTACGTGTCCGGAAGCAACACTCTGGGCTTGATTGCAGGAGTTCCGTACAACCAGACACTAGCCCCGACCATAGCGGTCGGACTAGGGAGTGTTGTCGGAGCGTTCACGCTTGGACGAGGGGCCATGCGCAGGCTCTCCGAAGGAATATTCTCACTCCGCTACCCCAACGCTTTCTTCGCGCAGTTCGTAGGAGCGGGAACAGTAGAGCTAGCAATACAGCTCGGCATCCCGCTGTCCACAACCGAGAGCGTCTCGTCAGGAATAATCGGGTCCGGGCTGGCCCGGAAGATGAGGGTCATGAACGCCCGAAACATCTTCCTCATCATGACAAGCTGGGTCGTCTCACCAGCCGTAGGATTCGGAGCCGGATACGTCCTAACCCGGGCCCTGGCCTAGTCTCAAGACTAGAACCAGTGGCTCATCATGAACTTCTCCCACTTGATCCGTTCCAATTGCCATTTGCGGCGGGGAGGATGAAACTCGAGCCTTGGGGGTCTGGAGAGAAAGCTTCCCCTGAGAAACGCGCTCTCCCCCTTGCTGACTTGGAGGAAACATTCGCCGGTTCCGTCCCAGGCCTTCCGCTCTCCCTTGCCTGTTATCGCGACTGCTATGTTGTTGGCCACGACCTCGGCCTGGCCGAGGGCGAAGACCCCTGCCTTGGGCAGAAACGGCATGTGCCCGTGAGGAGTCTCAACAGCCGCCACATCACCAATGGCATACACGTCCTCGAATTTCGTCGCCAAAGTGTGAGAGTTCACCGGAACCCAGCCTGAGGCATCGGACAGTCCGGATTCGACAACCGGCCCCGGGCACTTGTGCGGTGGAACAGCGAACAACAGGTCAAACGCTATCTCTCCACCATCATCGAACATGGCCTTTCCCTTCTCCACACGGACAAGCTTCCTCCTGGGATGATACTGTATGCCGCGGCTGGCAAACATTCTCTCCACCTGTTTCCCGATGACTGCGCCCGCCGCCGGCACCGGCTGCGGCTCCGGAGTGAAGAACTGGAAGCTGGCTTTCTTCCCGTTCTTGCGAAAATGATCCTCAAGCAAGAGCGACGCCTCGTAAGGCGCGGCCGGGCATTTGAAAGGAAGCCGCGAGACCCCAATGGCCAAAGTCCCACCGTCGGGAAAGGTTCCTAGCGCATCATGGAACTTTACCGCGGAGTCCAAGTCGTAAATGTGGTGCGCGTACTCCTGAAACCCGGGAATGGCTTCGGGAGCATACTCCGCGCCCAGAGCCACAACGAGGTAGTCGTACGAGAGTTCTGAGGAATCAGTCTTGACCGTTCTTTTCCCAACGTTGACCAGCCTGACGTTCTCGTTGATGACCTTGACCTTCCTCCTAGCCAGACCCTTGAGGTCACGCTGAACCTGTCTCGGCTTCTTCCACCCCATCATCAACTCCGGAAAAAGCGCTGGAAGCTGGAAACTAGTCTTGCGCTCCACCACAACAATCGACGCCGCACCTCTGGCCTGTTTGGCCAGAGTGCTAGCGGCAACCAGCCCCCCTAGCCCACAGCCAAGAATGATAACGCGGTCTTTGCCCGGCAAGAAGCACTACCCGTAGCCCACTGATGAGGCTGTCCCGGATATTACAGTAGCGGCCACTAGGAGGCGACTTCTACCGGGTACTCGCCCCTAGAACGGGCAATTCTGTGGAGGCTAACCTGTTTACGGGCCTCCTCGTAACAGAACCCGCAGAGCCGTACAGAGTTCTCGCCTGGTTCAGGCATGAACCAGGTTGTCTCGGAAACGGGCTGCGTCTCCTTGCACCAGGCGCACTCGACCTCGCCTTTGGATACCAGAGAAGTCTCGGCCAAGGCAGTCAGAGAATACGCAGATACTCACAGATAAGACTAGCTGATTTATGCATGAATGGTCCGAGCATGAGCCCAACAGGCTCAGGCCAATATGGTAAGTATTCATCGAACCGGGCTATTCTCGACAGTCGTCGCCGGTTTTCTCTTCGGCACAAGCGTTCCCGCGATAAAACTGGGGCTTGACCAGGCAAGGATTCCTCCAGTCCTGTTCGTCACACTGCGATTCCTAGTCGCCTCGGCCCTCATCGTCACGCTACTCTGGAAACAAGGATGGGTAGACCGGCCTTTGTTACGGTCGAGGCCGATCTGGGTGATTGGAATCCTAAACATGGCAGGGTATCTTCTCCAGTTCGAAGGCCAGGCTCTAACAACGGCCTCCGACGCCGCACTAGTGATCGGGTCCGCCGCGTTAATGATACCCGTCGCCACCTGGCTGAGAGGAACCGAACGACTCGTCTGGACCAGGACCCTGGGCATAGTCTTGGGTTTTGCTGGCACTGCTCTGGTCGTAACAAGGGGCGAGGTGGTGGTGCTCGGCGCGTCCCAGGTCCTTGGAGATGTTCTCATCCTCGGCACAGCAGTGACCATAGCCCTCATCTTCGTCCTCTCGAAAGAACTAGTGGTCAGAAAGGGAAGCCGGGCAGTGACAGGCGGAATCATACTGACGACAACAGTCCTGCTCGTCCCGTTCGTTCCGCTGGACGTTTCACGACCGGTCAACCTTGGCCTGGACGCGTGGTCCTACATCCTCTTCCTAGCCGTACTCTCAACCGTGGGAGCATACTTCTTCTTCGCAAAAGGCCTCGAAACAGTCTCGCCAACAGTATCTTCGATCATTCTACCTATCGAGGTCGTGGTCAGCGTGGGCTTATCAGTAGTGATTTTCAGGGACCCGTTCAACATATTCTCTGGGACCGGCGCCGTACTAATCATCATCGGGGTCCTGCTCGTATCTCTATCATCGGAAACGGCCCAGTCCAGCTGAAAGATAGAAAGAACAGAAGGATGCTGAGAGGGACGGGTACGTTTACGACGGGCTCGGAGACTGCCTCGTAGCCGTCGGCAAAATGCGGGCTGATTCTAGTCCGGGTTACTGGTGAGCGCCGCAGTTG
>DATBWE010000087.1:0-2929 GCA_036514975.1 Bathyarchaeia archaeon | reverse complement strand
CGAGAACAAGAGCCGCGTCCCAGCGACTCCGGATGTTCTCAACGAAACTTAGAGCGGCTACTGATAGTAGCACGAGGCCCAAGCCGTAGTAGAGGTGATGAAGATGGAATCCTTCAATCCTTATCGCTGGGCATGATTGTGTGCAGTGCGCTATCAGGGATACGAAGGCCCTGGCCACAAAGACTGCGGCAGAATAGCCCGCAAGCGCGAAGGAGAGACCAACTGGACCCGCGATGGTTGGCGCCCTGAACCGCTTTAAGTCAACGCGGTCCGCTAGGGTTCTCGTTCTCTTTAACGTATGGCCGAGACCTGTCTCGGAATGGTCCTCAGTGCTTTAAGCAGCCGCTGAAAAGTGTTCATTCCCGAAATACTAGGGTCCAAAGTGTCGCGCCATTTCAGTGTGGGCAAGGTTCCTCCTGCCAGCCTTCTCAGGGCAGTCTACCCTTACGTCGGACTGCCGAGCAGTCGCCTGCTCATCAGGCCCGGCATCGGGCGAGACGTCGCAGCCATAAGCTATGGCGAGAAAGTTCTCGTCTTTTCGACAGACCCGGTAACAGGGACAGCGACCAGAACAGGTCGTCACTCGGTCCACATCAACGCCAACGACATCGCCACAGCAGGCGCCCAGCCGAAATGGTACCTGTGCACGATACTCCTGCCACCCAATACAGTCGAAGAATCGCTACGACGGATCATGGAAGACATGGACAAGGCGGCCAGGAACTTGGGAATTTCAGTAGTCGGGGGCCACACAGAGGTGACGGCTCTTCTCAAGCAGCCAATAGTTGCAGGCTTCATGGTTGGCGAGACGAGCAAGCGGCGACTAGTTAGCGCAGAAGGAGGCCATGAGGGCGACAGAATCCTACTGACGAAAACAGCCGGGCTGGAAGGAACTGCGATTCTCGCGAGCGACCATGCAAACCGGCTGAGGCGTGTTAGGCCAGAGATTCTTGCGAGGGCGAGAAGATTCTCAGGTCAAATCAGCGTAGTGAAGGAGGCTCTTGCGGCAGCCAAGGTGAATGGAGTTCATGCGATGCACGACCCCACCGAAGGAGGGGTCCTGAATGGGCTCTGGGAGCTTTCCCAGGCCTCGAACCTCGGCATTCGAGTGGAATCTGAGAGGATTCCCGTAGCTGTGGAAACCGAAACCATCTGCAGATCGCTGGGTCTGAACCCGCTGAAGCTGATGAGTTCCGGCTCGCTGGTTGTTGCGGTGGACCCGTCAAGAGTCCAAGCGGTTGCGGAAGCCTTGAGAAGTACCGGTGTACGAGTTTCGGAGATTGGTACTCTGGTCGCTCGTCACAAGGGCGGCCACTTGACCCTGAGGTCGAAGCGGAGAATGCTGAAAGCAGTGCCGATTGACGAGCTCTACAAGCTAGCCAAGCTAGCCTAGGTTCTCGCGCTGGCTTTGAAAGGTTCCTGAAGCCAAAAAAGCATCACCAGGCAGGCCGCCGCCAGTCCTCCCAAGAAGAACCATCCAGTGGAGAAGCCTAGGAATGTGAAGACTATGGGTATTCCGAAGCTTCCCAGAATGTGGGCAGAGTTCATGATGCTAATCGCCAGAGGTGCGTACTGATGGCCAATCTCTGGATACTGGCTGGCGCTAGCATACATTGTAGAAAATACTATTGCGTCCATGAAGCCGATAGCCGAGATCAGCCACCATAGCTGGTCTGTACTCGCAACCCCGATTAGCGCAATTCCAAGGGCTGTCATGTATCCTGATCCAACAATGAAGACCTTGCGCCGCCTGAAGATGTCGGAAAGACGGCCCCCTATCGGCCCACCAAACATTGCAGCTACCATAATCATCGCCGCAATAAGGCCCGCCTCCCCAACTTGGACCCCACGGTCACTTTGAAGGAAGGTTGGCAACAGTTGAGAGGTTGTGAAGATTCCTCCCCAAACTCCAATGACTCCTAGGGCGATTAGCCATATGTTGCGGCTTCTGAAAGCGAGCCCCATCGAGCCGTACGTGTGAGAAACGACCTTGTCCCGGGGTATTACTAATTGTCCGATGACGACGAGAACGAGTCCCATTACTCCGCCTAGGACAAGCCCGACGCGCCAGTTGGATGAGCTGATGAGGATGGCCCAGGCGAAGAGGCCGAGCGCTCCTCCCACGTTGAACATGGCGTTGTAGAGGCCCAGGACGAATCCTTCCTCTTCCTGTTTGAAGAGAGGGGTCAATACTCCTATCGCGGGCGAAAAGAACAACGCCGCGCCAACCCCGAGCAAGAACCTTGAGAGCAAGAGGGCCGTGAAGTTAGGCGAGATGCCTTCTCCAATTCCGGACAGGGAGAGCAAGAGCATTCCGAGCTGGGAGGTGTTCTTGGGGCCCCAACGGGCGGACAATACTCCTGCGGGGATTTGGAAAATTCCAGCTCCGAGTAGGAATGATGATGTGAGGATTCCGAGCGAGGGAAGGTCGACCGAAAGGTCTGAGGCTATGAATGGAAGGGCCGGCGAGATGTTGAACCAGTTAACAGTATACACTGCCCTGGACGCCAGTACGGACCCCAGGACAAACCATCTGCTCCTACCGCCTAGTTGCAAGGTGTAAGCCTGTGCCTCATCGAAACTCGGGGTCTTTCAGCCATGATACCTAGATGGTTGTGTCATCCTTGTTGGACGTTATGGGTCCTCTCTCATTCTTGCCTAGTAGGGCCAGGTCTCAAGATCCACTTCATCCAGTCCCAGAGGGACTTCCGCTGGGCCAGAGAAGTCATCGGACCCGGTCCATGAAAAATGAGGCGAACGAATAAAGGCTTACTTCGGCCCCAAGCGAGGAGACCTGTAAGGCCTATGCCCGCTATCGCAGTTACTCCCCTCGCTTTCGAAAGCCTAGGTGTACGTTCAATGTGCACTCTGGTAGTGACTCGGGACGTAACAGTCCTCCTGGACGCGGGGGTGGCTCTCGGTCCAAGGT
>DATBWE010000086.1:0-9304 GCA_036514975.1 Bathyarchaeia archaeon | reverse complement strand
AGAGTCCTGAGACACAAGACCAGAGGAAGAACCGGGAGACAGAAGAGCCCTAGCCGAAATACTTCCGGACCATCTTCACACCCACATCACTAGCCACCCAGCGCTCCCCATTGAACTTCACAGCCCCCAAACGCTCCAGGTTAGCCAAGTGCTCCCCCAGCTTGTCAGCAGGAAACCCCTTCTCCCTATGACCCGGATAAATCTCCCCCAGGCCCTTCGAGACCTCCCGCGCAGTCTTAGGAGTCTCACAAATCCTGACAATCTGAATATTCACCTCAGTAGTCGTCAAGATCCGGAAAATATCCTCCTCCGACATCCGCGACTTCCCCAGCGGAAAATTCACGCTACCAGCAGACGGCGTAGGACCGGTCTTCGGCCCGTCACGCCTCCTGTGGACAAACCAGTAAAACATACCAGCCCACGTGCTAACAAGCAAAGTCACCAGAAACCACGTATTCGTCAGAAGCCCAACAATGACCTCGACCTGCAAGCTCACAGTCATGACTCTACCTCACCCTGTGCAGAGCAGCCATCTCAATACCCGCCGGCCCAACACGGTACGCGTAGACCTTCATCTCCGCCAAGACACCCGGCATCTTCAACACCCTCATCTTCCGCGCATACTCCTCACCACCAAACGGCTCAGTCGACAAGTCCACAACACCATCACTCAAATGCTTCACAGTGTTCTCCACATGCTCAGAGTGAATACCCTTAGACCCCAGCAACACGCACAAGCCACGAGTAGCCCGCACGTGCGACTGCAAAATCTTCAGAGTCTGCTCCACAGCCGGAAAAGGCGCACTACGAATAACATCACTCAGATTATCAACCACGATAGTACAAGTACCCAAAGGAGCAACAACCCTCGGAAACTCCTTCATCAGCAAATTAGCCGGCCCAATGTCCCAGGAGACCTCCCCCGTAGCCCTCTCCCTCTTCATGCTAAAACTGTCAATAAACCACATCCTGCGCTGCTCGAAAAACCCGCCAAGACCCCAGCCAAACACGCCCATCTCGGCAACAACATCCTCCCAAGACCGGCCAGTAGTAAAATAGACCCCAGGTCGTCCATCTAGCAAACCCTGGTGCAGAATCTGCTGCGCACAAACAGTCATGCCAGTATCAGCCTCTCCAAGAAAGAGGACGATGCTGCCCGCTGGAAGCCCGCCCAGACTATCATCAAACGCTGCAATACCACTTCGCAAACTGGTCAAACTATCTCACCTGTCCGCCCAGTACGTCCTGATCCCCGTAGTCTTGGTTCCTTGGAGGATAGACCCCCCCTTGAACTCCTTGTTCCACTACCTCCCCCTCCTCGGATACGGCGTGACCTGCTGCTACGACTTCTTCGAAGCCCTGCTCAGTGGCCCCGGCGCTTTCTCCCAGTAGCATGGAGGTGCCTTCGGCCACGACTCACGCTTCGAACCCCTATCGGACCCTTGATCACCATACCCTCCCGGCCTATAGTGAAGGCGAAATCGTTCAGGCTATGGCTCGTACCCCGCATCTTCCTGACGAACACTTTCCTCAATGGCGAACTCTGCTTCACCAGCGCCAGCACCACTACGCCCGTCGCCAGAAACTCCTCGATACCATACCTGCTGATGAGGCCCGAACCTTCCACAATCTCAGTAGTCATCAGGGTCGTCGTGCCGACGTCCTTGAGCAAGAGTCCCACCTCAAGGAAGATTTCGCGCAGAGTGTTCAGGTCGGTCACCCTAAAGCCGAACCCGGGAAGCGAGTCCACCACGAGCCGTTTGGCTCCAAGTTGCTCCACGAGGACTTTGACCTCGGCAAGCTTTGCCCTAAGGTTGTAAAGGATTGACTGAAGGCTTTCTTGTTCGGTAACCTCCGACTCAACGCGCTGGTATACGGCGTCTACAATGCCGATTTTCCGGTCCTCTTCTAGTTTCTTGAAGTCCCAGCCAAACCGTAGCATGTTCGCCCGAAACTCGGACGGAGGCTCCTCCGTGGACACGTACACGCCAGGCTCGCCGAACTTCGTAGCACCCTTGTAGAGGTACTGTCCGCAGCAGATGGTCTTGCCGCACCCTGCTCCTCCCGCAAGGAGGACTCTAGCCCCGCGGGGAAACCCTCCTTCCAGTACATGGTCAAGGCCTGGAACCCCAGTGTGCACTCTCTCGATCGCAGCTTCCATAGTAACCAGCGGTAAGGCTCAGCAAAACCAGAATAAGCTACAGTAACCCAACATCCCTGCCGAGGAGTAACATACTCCGCGGACCATAACCTGCCAACCTTTTTAGGGCGAACAAAACGGCTTCCGAAAGCTTCGGGATAGACAATGCCAGAATGGGGCTACTCGGTCACAGGGCTAGATCCAGACCGCACTGTAAAGTGCGCAGGCCGAGAGCTACGAATATCCCCGAAAGCGGCTGTTGAACTTTGTCGGACAATCAGAGGCATGAAGCTCCCTGAGGCCAAGAAACTCCTCGAACGCGTTATTGAGAAAAAACAAGCAATAGCATACCGTCGCTACAAGAAAGAAGTCCCCCACAAGAGACAACTAGCGGAACCTTTCTTCGCAGGTCGCTTCCCACAGAAGGCCGCAGGTCGACTATTACATCTCCTCGAGGAGTTAGAGGCTAACGCCGAATATCGAAACTTGGACATTGACAGGCTTCGAATAGTGCACGCCGCCTCTCAAAGGGGCTCCAAGGTCCCCCGGAGGAACCCGAGGGCCTTCGGCCGCTCCGACATATTGAGAGGGGTCCTAACTCACATCGAGCTAGTGGGGTACGAGGCGTAGGGTATGTCCGTAACCAAGTATTTCATCAAGGACGTCTCTCGTCGTCTGGAAATTGACGAGCATCTCGCGCAGGAATTGAAGCGGGCCGGGTACAGCAGAGTTGAGCTGACAAAGAGTCCAGTAGGAACCAGAGTCGTCATCTACGCCGCAAAGCCAGGCATGGTCATAGGCCGAAGAGGACAGAGCATCAGAGACCTGACTAAGCTCCTGGAAGAAAAGTTTGGTATCGAAAACCCACAGCTTTCCGTGGCGACCATTGAGGTCCCTGAGCAGGACCCAAAGGTCGTCGCTTCCCAGGTAGCACAGGCCCTACAGAGAGGTGTTCACTTCCGGAGATCAGCCTACTGGGCGATTCAGAGAGTAATCGAGTCCGGTGCACTCGGTGTTGAGATTACCATCAGAGGCAAGCTCACAACAGAGCGCGCTCGATACGAAAAGTTCAGAGCCGGATATCTCCCACGCGTCGGGGACCCGGTCCTCAAGAACCTTCGGACTGCAGTTGTCGACGTTCAGCTGAAACAGGGTCTCTTCGGGATAAATGTCCGCGTTCTTCCACCCAATGTAGATTTTATCGACAAGCCCATTATGAGGCCCAGTAAACCAGTGACCGCATCGGCATCGCCGGAGCCGACCATCACAGACAAGACAGAGGCCATAGAGAACGTACATGGAGGGGAGGAGAAAGTTGGCGATTCTGAGAAAACGTGAGATCAAGCAGATGCTTCCAGAGGAACGCGTTAAGAAGATAACTGAATTGCGAGCAGAACTAACAACGATAAGAACCTCGGTCAGATCTGGCGGAACTGTGGAGAACCCTGCCAGAATCCGGGAGCTGAGGCGGACCTTGGCACGACTACTTACTGCAATGTCCACGGCATCAGTAAAGGAGGCCCCCCAGTGACTGCCAACGGCGAGAACATGGGTGCGCACGAGCTCATAGGTCTCAAGATACTAGTCAATTCCTCGAGCGACCCAACGCTGGCTGGCGTCGCGGGGATTGTCCGAGACGAGACCAAGAACACACTGAGCATCGAAACCGATGGGAAATTCCGTACTGTTCCGAAGTCGGGTACGAGCTTTCTCGTCGAATCTCCCTCTGGGGAGAAGTCGTTCCTCGACGGATCACGATTGACTTTCCGGCCTGAAGACAGGATAAAGAGGGGAGTAGGACGATGGCGCTGAGAAATATCGGGCTAGACGTTAAACCTCCCAGAGCAGGCTGTAACGATCTTCTCTGCCCGTTTCACGGCAGGTTATCGATTAGAGGTAGAGTGTTTCGAGGAACAATATCAGGGTCCCGTTCGCCAAAAACAGTCTCAATAGAAAGAGCCTACCTGCACTACCACCCAAAATATGACCGCTATGAGAGAAGGACTAGCCGAATGCTCGCGCACAACCCCCCATGCATTGGGGCACTCGAGGGCGACAGGGTCACCATCGCCGAATGCAGGCCGATAAGCAAGGAAGTAAGCTTTGTAGTTGTCGAAAGGACAGGGGGCGCTGCATAGGAAATGCCCGCGCCAAAGACGCGAGCGGTCAGCGCACGTGGAATGGTCGAATACCGCCCGCGAATAGCCAGAGGACTACCTGTGGGGTCAAGGCTCGCCTGCGCCGACAACACAGGAGCCAAAGAATTGAAGCTCATCAACGTACGCGGATATCACGGCCGGCTCCGAAGAGTACCATCAGCCTGTGTGGGAGACATGATTATGGTTTCTGTCTCAAAGGGTGCTCCTGACCTGCGGAAACAGGTATTCCCAGCGGTGGTTATCCGGCAGGCCCGTGCTTTGCGGAGGCCCGACGGGACGCGGTTGTCCTTCGAGGACAATGCCGCTGTTATCATGACTCCTGAAGGAGAACTCAAGGGAACAGAGATTAGGGGGCCTGTCGCTCGAGAGGCGGCTGAGAGATGGCCTCGCGTGGCTAACCTTGCCAGCACGGTGATATAGCATGGCCTCAGCTAAACCCTCGAAACAGAGAAAGAAGGTCTTCCAGGCTCCGAAGCATCTTCGTAGGAAGCTGTTGTCCTCGCCCCTCTCAGACGACCTGGTCCAGAAACATGGAATCAGACGCCTTCCCCTTCGCACGGGAGACAGCGTTCGGATAATGAGAGGAGACTTCGCCGGGCTCGAAGGCAAGGTTGAACGAGTAGACTACAATAGCAGACGGGTCTATGTCGAGGGAATGACAAGGGAAAAAGCAGCGGGAGTATCTTCAAAACTCCCAGTCCACCCGAGCAAGGTTCTCGTCACAAGCCTCAACCTTTCGGACAAGTGGCGCACAGGACTCTTAGCAGAAAAAGGTAAAACGGCGTAAGAAAAAATGGCCCGAAAGTCCGGCCCCAGACAGCTCAAAAGGGAGCATGCGCCCGCCTTCTGGCCAATCCAGCGAAAGGAAGCGAACTGGGCTCCTATGACAAGGCCGGGACCACACTCCAGAAGCAAAAGTCTCCCTCTCATTCTCATAATCAGAGAGAGTCTCGGTTACGCCAGAACAGCGAAGGAAGCCACGCGCATCATCAGCAGCTCCAAGGTCAAAGTAGACCATTTGATTCGGAGAGACCGCAATTTTCCAACAGGGCTAATGGACGTAATCCAAATAGAAGGAATCGATAATGTATTCCGGGTATTGCCCAAGCCCCGTCGAGGGCTCTCACTGTCTCCCATAGACCCAAAGGAGTCGGAGCATAAACTCTGCAAGATTGTTGGAAAGAGGATAATTGGCGGAGGGCGGCTTCAGATTAGCCTGCATGACGGCAGGAACCTTACCGTCAATCCGAAGGATTTTCGAAAGGGTGACGAGGAAGTTGCGGTTGGCGGGGCAGTCCAGCTTGCCATTCCCACTCAGAGAGTCGAGAGGTACGTCCCGCTCAAGCAGGGATCGATTGGCCTCGTTACAGACGGCAAGAATCAGGGAATGTACGGAAAGATCGCGTCCATCAGCGAAGCGTCCTACGCACGTCCCAAGATGGCCAAGATCGAAACAGCAGGAGACTCGTTCGAGACACCGGCTGACTACGTAATACCCGTTGGTACAGATAGCCCACTGGTAGCTTTGGACAGGTGATACTGGTGCAAGAGACTAACCCGCCCAAGCCAAATCCGCTCCGGAAGATAACGGTTGGAAAAATCACCCTGAACATTGCTACTGGAAAATCCGGTGAACCCTTGGAAAAGGCGAAGAAGGTCTTGAACCAGTTGACTGGCCGGACGCCTGTTACAAAACGAGCCAGGAATGCAATAAAGGACTTTGGGGTGAGAAAGGGAGAGCCAATAGCAGCTGTGGTAACCCTGAGGAAGGACCACGCCGTCGAATTCTTGACTCGGGCTCTCGAAGCGATTAGTAATAAGGTCAAGGCCACTGCCTTCGACGACTACGGTAACTTCTCATTCGGCATCAAGGAGCACATTGAAATTCCGGGCACGAAATACGTCCCGGAGCTGGGCATTTTCGGCGCGACGGTGCATATTACTTTGCAGCGTCCTGGGTACAGGGTTAGAAGCCGGTCCCTAAGGCCATCCAGGATCGGAAAGAGTCACTATGTCTCTAAAGACGATGCGATTGATTTCATGCAGAATAACTTCAAGACCCAGGTCCTTAGGTGAGTTCAACGGCCAAAATCAAGCCTAAGAAGTCTAGAAAGTTCGGCAAGGGCAGCAGGCCATGCAAGCGATGCGGACAATACGGTCCCATAATCAGGAGGTATGGACTAAACTTCTGCAGACAATGCTTTAGAGAAGTCGCACGCGGTCTGGGCTTCAAGAAGTACATGTGACAAGACATGGAACCCCTATCCAACATGCTTTCGTCGATTCTCAACAATGAGCGAAGACACAAGCATGAATGCATAGTCTACCCCGCGTCCAAGCTGCTGGGACACGTACTCAGAGTCATGCAGAGATATGGATATGTAGGCGAGTTTGAGTTCGTAGACGATGGGCGGGGCGGAAAATTCAAGGTGCAACTACTAGGCAGAATAAACGACTGTGGAACCGTTAGGCCCCGATTCTCATCCAGCGTTTCAGAATTTGAAAAATGGGGAAAACGATACCTCCCGTCCAGGGATGTAGGAATTCTCGTCCTCACAACCTCCAAAGGAATCGTATCACACAAGGACGCTCGAGAAAGTGGGGCGGGAGGCCAGCTCCTAGGCTACGTCTACTGAGGGGAGAGAAATGCCGCCTCCAGAAAGTCTGCAACGAACAATCACAGTTCCCCCACAGGTCACTGTAGAGGTTGAAGGCCGGAATGTGAGAGCCCATGGACCCTTGGGAAGTCTGCAAGACGACCTATCGCACCTACCTGTAACGATCACTGTGAAGGATAGCGTGGTCGAAATAGTCACCCGTTGGCCGAGAAAGAGAGAAGCTGGAATGTTGGGGACCGCTGCAGCCCACGTACGAAACATGATTAGGGGTGTAAACGAGGGCTACAGGTACAGCCTCCGAACTGTCTACGCACACTTTCCGGTTACAGTGAAGATGGAAGAGAAGGCCAGGGTGTTGAGGATTGAGAACTTCACGGGTGAAAAAACGCCTAGATTCGCCAAGGTCCTCGACGGGGTGAAGGTTACTGTTAGAGGCGAAGACGTTATCGTTGAGGGAACGGACTTGAATGCTGTGAGCCAAACGGCGGCGAACATCCAGAACGCGACGAGAATCAAGAAGAAGGACCTAAGGGTCTTCCTAGACGGAATATATGTTTTCCATAAGGGAAACCTGTCACAGGGAGCAGGGCCCTAGGGGCTAGCCGCCAGTGGCTGGAGTGCGAAAGCCCCGGTTCAGGCGCCAGGAGAGCTGGAGGCTGAAAAGGGTTCACGAAGCCTGGCGGCGGCCGAGGGGCGTCACGAGCCGCATGCGAAAGGAGAAGGGAGGCTGGCCCAGCAGGGCCAAGGTGGGATATGGCACCGCCTCCAAGTTGAAGGGGCTGCACCCCAGAGGACTCTCGGAACGACTGGTCGAGAAGCTTTCAGACCTGAACGGGCTTGACCCGAAGTCTCACATTGTAAGGTTCTCAGCAAGGCTAGGCGAGAGGAAGCGGCTGCTACTGCGGGAAAAGGCTAGGGAGTTCGGGTTACGGATTGCGAATCCGGGGAGGGAGGGGGTTTCCACTGTTGAAGAACAGGGGGAGGTCGAGAAAGCTCAGGCCTCGACCCCCGCGAAGATGTCGAAGAGTGTTACGGAAAGCTCCGAGACTGAACCGACTTCCGATTCTGAGGAGCTGGGTTAGTGACTCTCAGGAGCCAGAGGCGTCTCGCCGCCAGCCTTCTGAAGGCTGGTTTGAGCCGAGTATGGATTGACCCAGAGGAGAATGACAGGGTCCGTTCGGCAATTACCCGGGAGGAAATCCAGACCCTGATTAGAGAAGGCCGAATCAGGCTTCTGCCAATCACGGGCGTCAGTCGGGGGCGGGTACGTACTTCGAAACGGAAGAATGCAGGCAGCAGGAAGCGCGGGCAAGGACTTGGGAAGACTCAGTGGGTCTTAAGGATACGGGCCATAAGGAGGCACCTCAGAGGACTAAGGGACAGCAGACAATTGTCGCCGGACAGCTATAGAACACTTGTTGGAATGGCCAAAGGCGGCGCTTTTAGGAACTCGTCACACATCGATGAGTATGTAAAGGCCCGGCAGCTGCTGAGGAAGAGGTAAGACATGGCCAACGGCCCGAGATACTCGGTACCATTCAGACGCAGGAGAGAAGGCAAGACAGACTACAAGCTGCGCCTTGGCCTGATTAGGTCTGGAAAGCCCCGGGCAATAGTCAGAATAAGCAACAGGTATGTTTACGTGCAAATTGCCGAATCCCGGCCCGGCGGCGATACGGTCACCGCGTCCGCCTCGTCGAAGGAACTAGCGGGTCTGGGATGGAAGGCCGGGACGGGAAACATTCCCTCAGCCTATCTCACAGGCGCGCTGGCCGGGAGGCGAGGCCTGGCGAAGGGGGTTACGGAAGCAATCCTTGACATTGGACTCCGGTCCTCAACGAAAGGCTCCCGGCTCTACGCCGCTCTGAAAGGCTTGGCCGACGCAGGTCTTCAGGTTCCTCATTCTGAAGACATCTTACCATCGGGAGAACGGGTTGAGGGAGGCCACATCGCTGGCTTTGCAAAGTCGTCAATGGCGCAGGGTGCGGAGACGTATAGGAAACGGTTCGGCGGATACCTGCGCAGGGGCCTGAAGCCGGAAGAGCTCACTGCGCACTTTGGACAGCTAAGGGAACAGATTCGGTCTATGAAGGTGGAGGCCTAGGGCTTGAGCGAGAGGACGGGCCAGGAAATAGGCTGGGTTCCCAAGACCAAGCTGGGGAAGCTGGTTCAGCAGGGGGAGATAGTGTCGATGGAGGAGATTTTCACCCAGGGTCTGAGGATTAAGGAGCCTGAGATTGTGGACACTTTGCTTCAGAACGTCCAGCAGGAGGTTTTGGGTATTGGTTTTGTCCAGAAGCAGACTGATGCGGGGGAGAGGTCGCGTTTCAGAGCGATTGTGGCGGTCGGGAACGGCGACGGGTACATTGGTGTTGGTGAGGGAAAGG
>DATBWE010000085.1:0-4186 GCA_036514975.1 Bathyarchaeia archaeon | reverse complement strand
CGGAAAGAACTGGGCCTGCCACCTCGGCTACAAACAGGCCAAAGGTGAATTACTACTGTTCACTGACGGCGACTCCATTCACTCTAGAGACAGCCTTACTAGAACAGTGAGCTTCTTGCAGTCCACAGGGGCCGACATGGTTACGCTTGCCCCAGGTGCCATCTTGAAGACTTTCTGGGAGAGGGTCCTTCAGCCCCCCATCTTTCTGCTCATCATGCTGTTCGTTGGCGGGAAGTGGGTGAATGACGACACCCGAGGGAATTCTCTCGGAAACGGCCAGTACATGCTCCTGCGGAGAAGCGCGTATGAGAAGGTCGGAGGGCATGAGGCCGTAAGAGACAGAATAGTCGAGGACTATAGTCTAGCCCGTCTCCTCAAGCTGGCGGGTCTCAGGATAAGGATCGTAACCGCCCAGAGCACTCTCGGAGTCAGAATGTACTCCGGCTTCAGAGAAGTATGGAAGGGATGGAGGAAAAACTTCTACGAGGTGTCCGATAACCACAAGCTGGCACGTGCCGTCCTGCGCATGTTGCTACTGTTCTCCTTCCTCGTGTTGCCATTCGCCGTACTAGGATATGGCATGTTCCTAATCCCGACAAACCCATTCAACTTGTACCTGTTCGCGGGAATTTTCATGGTGGGACTCCTATGGCTGGGGGTCATGCTCTTCTACCGGGCGGTCAGCATCAGCCGCCTTTACGGACTACTGTTCCCCCTCGCCATCATTATCTACATCGGAATAGGGCTCGACTCGACGGTCAGAGGGGCCCTAGGGCTCGGGGTCCCATGGAAGGGACGAGTCTACGGGAAACCTGTCAAGGCAACGGTCCAGCCCAGAATAGCTTAAGCCAAGGACTCTGAGGAAAGGGAAGCGTCATGAGCCGGGTCGAAGAACAGCTTTCCGACGAGATCCTCAACCAGCTTCTCACTCTTGACCAGCCGACCCGGGACGACATCAACAGAATCAAACTAGAAGTCTGTAAGAAACACAACTCCCCGGTAATACCCACCAACTCGGACATTCTCCAACGGCTGCCTTCGACGGTCCGGTTACGGCTCAAACCCTTACTCGTATCCAAACAGGTCCGGAGTGCGAGTGGAGTCACAATCGTGGCTGTGATGCCTAAGCCATGGGGCTGTCCCCACGGAAAATGCACCTATTGCCCTGGCGGGCCTGAGGTCGGGGTCCCGCGGGCCTACACCGGGAAGGAACCAGCCGTAATGCGCGCGTTGGAAACGAACTACGACCCGCACCTTCAAGTCACCAGCAGGGTCTCACAGCTCGAAGCCATCGGCCATGTCGCAGACAAGGTTGAGCTGATTCTCGTAGGCGGGACATTTCCGTTCATGCCCCGTGACTACCAGGAGAACTTCGTAAAGCGCTGTTTGGATGCTCTCAACGGCGTGGCGGCCCGAAGCCTTGACGAGGCGAAGAGTGTCGCGGAGACCGCCCCGCGAAGAAACGTTGGCATTACCATAGAAACAAGGCCCGACTGGTCACGACGCGGGCACGTCGACCACATGCTTGGAATGGGAGTAACCCGTGTGGAAATCGGGGTCCAGACCCTCTATGACGACGTCTACGAGAAAATTCACCGGGACCATACTGTTGGTGATGTTATCGAGTCTACGCGGACCCTGAAGGATTCAGGCTTGAAAGTGGGCTACCACATGATGCTAGGCCTACCAGGATGCGACGACCGGAGAGATTTGGCTGCTTTCCACCGGCTCTTCGAGGACCCTAACTTCAAGCCTGACATGTTGAAAATCTACCCGTGCCTCGTCACTCCTGGGACCCAGCTGCATGAAGATTGGAAAACAGGAAGGTACAAGCCCTACTCCACCGAAGAATCGGCCCGGCTGATTGCGAGTGCCAAAGAATTCATCCCTGGCTGGGTGAGGATCATGAGAATCCAGAGGGAGATTCCCGCCGACGGGATTTCTGACGGCGTGAAGAACGGAAACCTGCGCCAGCTGGTACATGACGAGCTGACCCGTCGGGGCGTGAGGTGCAGGTGCATCAGGTGTCGAGAGGTTGGACACGCCTACCTCAACAGGAACATAGAACCAGCTGTTGGCGGCGTGAAGCTGACAAGGGCATCGTATGAAGCGTCGGGAGGAACTGAGGAGTTCTTCTCGTTCGAGGATGCTGAACAAGACCTTCTCATAGGCTACCTTAGACTAAGGATTCCCGGCGAAGCAGCTCATAGGCCTGAAATCACGGGGCAGAACGCCGGCATCGTCCGAGAGCTGCATGTGTTCGGGCAGACCGTTCCGGTCGGCGAGAGACTGGAAGGCGCATTCCAGCACCAAGGCTACGGCTCTCGACTACTACAAGAAGCAGAACGCGTAGCCTCAGAGGAACATGACAGGAAGAAGATAGTTGTGATAAGCGCGCTGGGGACGAAGCTCTACTATGCCCGTTTCGGCTACAAGCACGACGGGCCCTATGTTTCAAAATCCCTCTCCTAGGAAGAGCCTTAACCCCAAAAGCCACCCTCGAAACACCAGGAAGCGAGTCTGAATGTCAAAGGCCGAGCTGGAAGGCTACCACGGCGAGGTACTTCGCCACCTGGAAGAGTCTGGAGCAGCGATAGGCAGTATTCTGCGGGTCACGTCAAAGTCAGGGGAGGTCTTCGAAGGGGTCCTTATTCCACGGTCAGAATCTGGTGACAGGAGTCACATCTGCCTCAAACTGAAGAACGGCTACAACATTGGAATCCATCTCGAAAGGGCCGAGAAAATAGAAATCCTTGGAAAGGGGGAGAAGCCTCACTTCACAAGACCCGCCCCGACCCTGCACAATACAGGTCTGCCAAAGGTCGCTGTTATCAGCACCGGGGGAACAATAGCCAGCAGAGTCGACTACCGCACGGGCGCTGTTCAGCCCGCACTGACCGCGGAAGACCTGACCAGCGTCGTCCCAGAGCTGGCCTCGCTCGCAGATATTGATGCCCATATTCTATACAGCGAGTACAGCGAAAACATGACTCCGGCCCACTGGAAAGGAATAGCGGAAGAAACAGCCAAAAGAATCACGGCCGGCGCAGACGGCGTTGTGATCAGCCACGGAACGGACACCATGCACTACACAGCCGCAGCCCTCAGTTTCGCTCTTCAGAACCTTCCGGTCCCAGTCATGATTGTAGGGTCACAGCGTTCGTCCGACCGCCCAAGTTCGGACGCAGCATCAAACCTCACCGGCGCAGTAGGACTGGCCGCCCGTGCCAACATGGCTGTTGTCGGGCTTGTGATGCACCAGGACCTTTCCGACCGGTTCATTATCGCGCACAAAGGGACCCGGGTCCGTAAATGCCACACAAGCCGCCGGGACACCTTCAAGTCCATTAACAGCTTGCCAATCGCGAAATATGATCTTGAAAACCGAACCGTAGAGACGTTCGATAGTGTTCCGGAGAGAGATATGACCCGCAGTCTAGGCTTGAAGGCCCATTTCGATTCTCACGCGTACCTCTTGAAATTTCACCCAGGGTTCAACCCGGCCCTCATCGGGGCAGCGGTGGACGCGGGTGCGAAGGGTATCGTGCTGGAGGGCACTGGTCTGGGACATGTGTCTCGACAGTGCCGGGAGCCTATCAAGAAGGCGTTGGAAAGAGACGTGCCCGTCTTCATGACCTCCCAGACGATCTGGGGCCGAGTAGACATGAACGTCTACGACAACGGCCGAGACCTCCTCCACATAGGAGTTACTCCGTTGGAGGACATGATCCCGGAGACTGCTTTTGTCAAACTGAGCTGGGTACTCGCGCAGGCCAAAGCCCCGGAGAAAGTTCAGGCCATGATGACCACACCGGTTGCCGGCGAGATTACCGCCCGCTCCTTGGTGGAGGCTTCCTAGTCGCCCGTAGACTATTCCGCAGTCGGCCTGAAAGTAGGGCTTGAGGTCCACAGACAGCTCGACACCGAACACAAGCTCTTCTGCAACTGCCCAACCCTCCTCTCTGACGATCCTCCTACCCTCAGATTCGTCAGAAGGCTCCGGCCAACCCAGAGCGAGCTGGGACAGCTGGACCCGGCTGCCCTGTTCGAATTTCACAAAGGCAAGCAGATCACGTACGAAGCAGACCCTGAAACTACATGCCTCGTCGAGCTTGATGAAGAGCCCCCCCACCTCCTCAACCAGGAGGCCCTAGAAGTCGCCATCACTATCAGTCTACTGTTGAAT
>DATBWE010000084.1:0-4965 GCA_036514975.1 Bathyarchaeia archaeon | reverse complement strand
GGTAATCAAGCGCAAGAAGAGCCCTCTTGCACCAGAAGGCCAGAAAACCGCGACGCCTCCATGAAGTGTCCTTCCACCCCATGGCCGCAAAAGTCACCTGGGTGGTTCTAAGCCGATTCTACGCCATAATAGCGGAGTCCGCCTGGAACACGCCCGTTTCACACAATCCAGCCCTTGCTCCTGACCAGCACTCGTCCCCCCGACCAAACTCCGTCCAACTGCACATACATTGCAGCGCACAAAACTCGGAGAACAAGCCCAGACAGCCAAAAAACCCGGCGAAACACCAGCCAGACAGAAAAGACCTCCCCGCAAAAAAGGGCGGGAGGTCAACAACCACCAAAAGGCTCCACTAGGGCAACCGCTGGGCTGCAGAAACGCCTAGACTCGTTCAGGCGCTTCCGACGGAAGCAGAACATCATGCGGCCTCGCTTCCTCCGCCCCTGAAGGAGTAATAGCTGCCAGCCGAGCTTTTTCCCACAGCTCCGTAATCCTCTGCGCCCCGGCATATCCCATCGATGCCTGCAGCCCGGCCACAAGCTCCTGTACCTCAACGCTCACGTCACCCTTGTACGGAACCCATCCCTCAACACCCTCCGGGATGCCCTTCGACGGCATCGCGTACCTATCGAGCGAGAAACGTTTCGCCATGGCCGACGGGCTGCCCATTCCGCGGTACTGCTTGTAGTACCGCCCGCCGATCGCGATTAGATTCCCGGGGGCCTCTCGACAGCGGGCGAACAAGTTTCCAATCATGACGCTTGACGCTCCTAGCGACAAGGCGATAGCCGCGTCTCCAGGGCCCCTGATGCCACCGTCTGCGATTATCGGAATCTTCCCTCCATAGGTCTTGACGGCATCGGCCACTTGAGCGGTAGCATAGACCGTTGGAGAACCTGCCTTGGTCAACTCGAGAGTTGTACATATTGACCCTGACCCTATTCCGACCCTGAACCCCGCGATCCCGTCGAGCTTGGTAATGGCGTCCTCCGCGGCCTTGTAGGTCCCGATACTCCCGACAACGACATCCACGTCGACCTCTTCCATTATCTTCTTGGTCGAGCTGAACACGTTCGCATTGTGGAAGTGCGACACGTCGATGACAAGAATGTCAACTGTCTCCGCGAGCTTCTTTGCCCTCCTCATGTCGAAAGGTGAAACCGCCGCCCCGCACAGCAGCTGTCCGTTGTCGTCGCGCGCAGCGTTCGGAAACTTTCCTCTTAGAAGAATGTCCTTGATGGTGATGAGCCCTCTCAGCCGCCCCTCTTTGTCGATAAGCGGAAGCTTCTCGACCCGGTGTTTGTGAAGAAGCTCTTTTGCTCCCTCAATGTTGGTGTCCGAAGGCGCAGTGATTACCTTCTTCGTCATCACATCCTTAGTCAGGAGATTTGGGTCCGCGAACCTCACGTCCCTACCGGTAACGACTCCAACAAGCTTCTCGCCCTCGACGACCGGCAACCCGGAAATGTTGTGTTTCTGCATCAGCTCTGTAGCGTACTCGACAGTCTCTGTGGGGCCGATTGTGATTACGTCCTTGATCACGAGTGACTCGGCACGTTTCACTTTCCTTGCCATCTCCACCTGTTCCTCGACAGCGCAGTTGCGGTGCAGGACCCCCAGCCCTCCAAGTCGGGCGAGCGAAATGGCCATTTCGCTCTCAGTGACCGTGTCCATGGGACTGGACACGAACGGGACGTTGATGGAATGGTTCACCGTGATCTTGGTCGACAATTCGACCTGGCCGGGCTCAACCTCAGTCCAGCCGGGAAGCAGAATCAGGTCTCGAAAGGTTACAGCGACATCGGTTTCCCTGACCTTAGACCTGAATCCTCCATCAGACACCATACGAAAAGCTTCCCACGGGTTTTTCGAATGGCGTGTGGTGCTCCCTTATTATACATACCTGCATCAGACCAGTAGCATAGGCTGATATTGCCTCATTCTACTGTCTCCGAATCCGTCTTGAGCAAGGTCAAGGACACCGGACTCGCCCCAACTGGGCGAATGAAGATGGCGTGGGCACGTGACAACATGCCTGTCCTCGCAAGTCTATCCAGAAACTTTGTTTCAAGACGAACGTTTCACGGCCACAGAATAGGCATGTGCCTACATTTGGAGGCGAAGACGGCGGTCCTCGCTGAGACCCTTCACAGGGCTGGTGCCAAGGTTGCCATCACAGGCAGCAATCCGCTGTCAACCCAGGACGACGTAGCTGCCGCCCTGGCCGAGACGGATGTTGAGGTCTTCGCATGGAGAGGAGTCACGGACAAGGACCATCAGTCCAACCTGGAAAGCGTTCTGGACATCAAGCCAGACATACTCATCGACGATGGAGCTGAACTCACCATCGCCGCACACGAGAGGGGAAGGAGTTTCATCCAAGGAGTTCTCGGCGCCTGTGAAGAAACCACTACTGGGGTGATTCGGCTCAGGGCCATGGAGAAGCAGGGCCGGTTGAAGTTCCCGGTGATAGCCGTCAATGATACGCCTACGAAGTTTCTCTTCGATAGCCGCTACGGCACTGGACAGTCGGGGCTTGAGGGCATTATGCGAGCGACGAACCTCCTGATCGCCGGCAAGAACGTTGTCGTCGCGGGGTTCGGCTGGGTCGGGCGCGGCGTCGCCCTCCGCGCGAAGGGAATGGGGGCTCGAGTAGTCATAACCGAGGTAAATCCCGTCAGGGCGCTCGAAGCTCTGATGGAAGGGTTTGACGTGACGACCATGGATGAAGCGGCGCAAGTAGGCGACCTGTTCATAACCGCAACAGGGTGCAGGGACATAATTACACGCGATCACATGATGAAGATGAAGGACAAGGCTATCCTATGCAACGTGGGACATTTCAACGTCGAGGTCAGCGTAAAAGACCTGGAGGAGCTAACGGTTCGGAAGAGAATTGTGCGAGCTGAAGTGACCGAGTACAGGCTGGAAAGTGGAAAGAGGCTCTTGCTCCTCTCAGAGGGGCGGCTTGTGAACCTGGCTGCTGCCGACGGGCATCCGGCAGAAGTTATGGACATGAGCTTCGCCGACCAGGCTCTTTCGGCCGAGTATCTGACTCGTGAAGGTAAAGGCCTGCCGGCCAAAGTTATCCCGGTACCGGAAACTATCGATGTGGAGGTCGCCAGACGACGCCTTCAAGCGTTTGCCAAGCGAATAGACAGACTAACACTTGCACAGAAGAACTATCTTCGGTCATGGCATGACTGATCCTTCCGCACGGCTCGATGCACAGTCCTGCACAGCATGAGTCCCGATGAGGACTCGCGTTTCCAACTGCTCCGAGGCAAAGCTCTCGCGTTTCCAGCAGGGCTTTGCTCAAAGCCTGCAACCCTCCATGCTCTGGATTCCTGAACCACGGGCAACCTGAGCGTAAGCGCGATGTGTTAGTCTGTTCCAAAGCTAATTAGTTCTGAACGGGGCATTCGGGTCCCCCCGGAGGACAGAGGGTGGGACTTTCACTGCTGGGTACTCGGACGTTCCACAGGGTACGGGAGAAAACTCATAGAAGGTTTATTCCTCCAGCGTGGGCCGTTTCCTTACTCGTAATCTTCGCCAGCTGGGAGTCTTTCAGCGTTCTCCGGCTGGTATCCCCCGAGCGACTACCTCCCTTCCACGAGGTTCTCTTTACTCTGGCTCAACTTGGGGCCACTCCCCTCTTTCTCGCTAGGGTGGGCCAGAGCTTCCTAAACGTCGTAATCGGCATCTCGCTTGCGATGGTCGTGGTAATGCCACTTGCCCTTCTGGTGGGCTCCAGGAACCAGCTGGATCAGGCTCTAACGCCCATCATCATGCTAGTGGGAGCGCTTCCAGACCTTGCAATCCTCTCTCTGCTAGTAACCGTGGTGGGACGTGGGAATGTTGTTGCCATTGCAATCTGCACGTTCAGCGCGTTTTTTCCAATCTACTTCACGATTCGCCAAGGAGTTAAGGAGATTCCGACCGATTACTTCCACGTCTCTTCGATCTTCAAAGCCAACGGGGCCCAGACCTTCACTAAAGTTGTTTTGCCGTCAATATTCCCAAATATGGTCACTGGTCTCAGACTCTCCTTCGAATTCAGCTGGAACGTCCTCATGGCTGTCGAGATCATAGCTAGTGTTGCCGGCGTCGGCACCTTCATCTCATCTTCCCTAGAAGGACCAGGGCGCTCCTTGGCCTACGGTCTCGCCGCGATAATGACTGTCGGCCTTCTCACTATTGCGGCGGACAGACTGTTCTTCGAAAGACTGGAAAGCCGCATACGGAAATGGCGGGCCTAGTATGCACGTAGACCTCTCCAACGTATCCAAGGTATACCCGGACCCACCTGAGGTGGTCACGGCTCTGAGCAACATTTCCTTCCAGGTCAACGAGGGAGAATTCCTCTGCATCGTCGGACCCAGTGGCTGTGGAAAATCCACTCTCTTGAGAATGATAGCAGGGCTCGACCAACCAACCTCGGGCGAAATCCGGTTCAAGGGGGACCTTGTCACGGCTCCACATGAAAAGATCAGCATGGTCTTCCAGAGCTTTGCCCTTCTCCCCTGGCGAACCGTCTTGGGAAACGTCGAGTTCGGCCTTGAAGTTCAAGGCTGTCCAAAAGACGAGAGAGTCTCAACCTCACTGGACCTCTTGGAGATGGTCGGCCTCAAGGGAAGCGAAAACCTGTTCCCTCGACAACTCTCGGGGGGGATGAAACAGAGGGTCGGAATAGCCAGGGCACTGGCAATAGACCCAGAGGTAGTATTGATGGACGAGGCCTTCAGTGCTATCGACGAATTTACTGCTGAAGCGCTTAGGGCTGAGGTCGCAGAGATTCATGCGCAGACTCAAAAGACATTTCTTCTGGTCACACACAATCTGCCAGAAGCCATAGAGCTCGCGGACCGCATCCTCGTACTATCCGCTCGTCCAGGCAAGGTCAAGAGCATCGTCCCGGTAGAGATCAAGAAACCCCGAAAGCCCACAACTGACGACTTCGTGAGC
>DATBWE010000083.1:0-12514 GCA_036514975.1 Bathyarchaeia archaeon | reverse complement strand
GCTAGAATCGCTTGAGGGTTACCCGGTCGGGGTGGCCGGTCTCGTCGGGCTTGTCTCCATTTCGAGGCGTTTACCGGGTGCGTTATTGGGCCTGGGACTGGCGAGAATAAGGCCCTAGCCCGGGGCTTCGGGGAACGCAATATTTTACGGCGAATTTAACGGTAGTCCTCGGCACCCAACCTGCCCTTTCACCCTTCGGATAAAGTTCGGGCAGGCAAAACACTGCACGAAGGATACATTTCTCACGAGAACAGGGCAGTCAACAGCCTCTTTCTTCATCCGGGCCATCTGCTTGCCACCCACGACGCCCTTCAGGTCCTGAACAAACTGCTTAGGGGTCGCAGGGCTCTTCTCCGGGGCTAACACTTGGACCAAGTACTTTGCGTCAGGCGGGTCTTCGGTCAACGCGGTCCCTGCTATCGGCCACCGTCGGCTTTTCTTCTAATTATTCCTTTGTAACCAAGGAGATGATGGAACGATGTTTGTGCCTATTAGTTATTGACAGAGTCAGTTACAGCGTCAGTTACACGGGCCCTTTCTGGGCCTTCCCTGCATCCTTCAGGAAAGCCCGTCGCCCCTGGACCCCGACTGCCTGCCCCTCCAACAATCTATTCGCTGTCGAAAGGACAGCCTGGAACTCTTCTCTTTCACTTGTTGTAAGGGTCTGCTGCTGCTCCATGAGCTTCGCAAGGCCCCTCGCAGTTAGGATCATCAGCGGAAGGAAGACCTCCCGTTCCTTTCCAGGCATAGCCTTGTAGATATACGGGTTTGACTCGGTTGCAACCGATGCCTCAGCGGCGAAAGCGCCAGTCCGTTTCATGTGGTAAAGTCCGATGTAGACGCTGAGGGGAACAGTAATGAGCAAAGCCACAGCCACGAAAATAGTCAGTCGTGGGAAGAGGGAGGTCAGCCACGGAATATCAACAGGCTCGATGGCGAGCTTGTAGATCACCACAATGTTTCCAAAGAACCCGATGAAGAACGCAATGTAGACACCGTAGCCCATTCTGAAGTAGTACCAGCTCCTGAACAACACATCGCTGAACCTCACTTCACACACCTCTAGAGGCTGTGTGTCACTGTCAATCTTTATATGAATATGTCAGACCGCGAGGAAGTGAAAGGGCTTGCAGAAACGACTGCTCATCCTTCCGATCACATGGCTTTCGTTCGGGCTGGTAGAGGTGGTGGCTCTACGTTACCTTTTCGGGCCCATCGCAGACATTGCTCCTGCCACTCCAAATGACAAGCCTATCGGAGGGTCTGTCCTTCCGGTCCTCTTCTTCAACGTAGCAATCCTATCTATCGTCATCGCAGCCAGCCTCTATTCTCTAGGAGCCTGGCGAGTAGACCTCTCGAGCCGTAAGACAAGAATGAATCTGCTCGCTCTCTCCGTGCTCTTTCTCAGCGGATTTCTGTTGTGGTACAGTCCAATCGCTCTTTTCTCAGGTCTTGCTTCCCTTGTCTACTTTCTCTCTGTCAATGTAGAGTAGAATCGTTGACTTTTGCCTCTACAGTAGTCGTTTGCGCCCACAACGAAGAATCCTACATAGAAGAATGCCTACGATCTATCTTAGCACAGAGTATTCCTCCATACCTCATCCTAGTCGTCTTGGATAGGTGTAATGATAGGACAGAGGAAATAACTAGAACAGTCCTGGGTCAAGGCACCTCTTTGGTCCTGGAAAAACAGGACGGTTCTTGGCAGAACAGCATTCCAGAAGACCTCGAACTAGCGCTGAGCAGAGCGATAGGCGAGGCTCTTGTCGTCATTGACGCTGACATGACCGTTCCACCCGACTTCTTGGAAAAGGCTCTTCCCCAGCTCGACGATTGCGCCTCTGTCTCGGCGCTTGCGGTTACGGACCCGAGCCAAGGATTTCTAAACAGGCTCGTTTCTGTCTGGGAGAAAACCTATCGTGTTGCCCCTCTGGGCGAGCAGCCTAGGGGGGGCTGTAGAGCCATCTCTCTGAAGGCTCTCAAGGAAATTGGGGGATTTCGCGACACAGTCGCCTGGGATACAGACCTCGACCTGAGGCTGAGAAAAGCGGGGTACCGCGTAAGGATGGACAGGCATGTTGTCGTTCTTCACCGGCGAAAAATGACGACAAGGGGTTCGATATCGTACCAGATCAGTGCTGGAAAGTACAGGCGAAAGCTGGGGGTTGGAGTCGTAAGAACAGCTCTGCACGCAATGTTCAGGCTTAGACCTTTCGTGATCTATGGCTATCTTAAAAAAGACCAACAGCCGGCACCGGGCCGAAGAGTTAGGATAGTATCATGAAGTTCCCGAGGACTGCGGTAATCCTATCGGGCGGGGAAGGGGTTCGCCTCCGGCCCCTTACCAACGACATTCCCAAAGGGCTAGTCAGAGTGGCCGACAAACCACTACTCCAATGGGTAGTGGAATGGCTCCGGGCGAATAAAGTATCGAACCTTGTTATCGGCGTTGCCTATTTGAAGGAAAAGATAATGGCACACTTTGGAAACGGAAAAAGGTTCGGAGTCGACATAAGCTACAGTGCTCACACGGTCGAGGGAGGAACCGGTGAAGGATTCCGTCTCGCAATCTCAAGGTTTGTCAGCGACGACACTTTTTTCGCGCTCAATGGAGACCAGATAACCGACCTTCGACTAGGTCGCATGTTTCGCACCCATGTGGAAAATGATGTGCTGGCGACTATCGCCGTGGTCCACCCAAGACTTCCTTTTGGAGTCGTTATGACTGACAAGTCTGATTATTGCACGCACTTCACGGAGAAACCTCTCCTGCGAGACACGTTGTGCTCCTCAGGAATATACCTCTTCAACAGTTCCATTCTCGACTCTATTCCCATGCGGGGCGACATTGAGAAGTCTGTTTTTCCTCGGCTGGCCAAGAAGAGACGACTTAGGGCGCACAGGCACACAGGAACCTTTCTAACGGTCAATTCCATCCGTGAGCTCGAAGAGGCGGACGAGGAACTCAGGAGGGTCAGACTATGAACGTTCTGATAACAGGAATTACGGGGTTCATAGGGTCAAGACTCGCTGCTCGACTCGTCAGTGAGGGCGAGACTGTCTACGGCCTAGTGAGGCACTCGTCAGAGCGAGAACTCGCAAGAATAAGCCAAGTGATATCACAAATCCACCTCGTCGAAGGCGACCTCGGAAGGTTCCACTCGGTGCTCTCCGCTGTAGAAACAGCCAAGCCACAGGTGATATTTCACCTCGGGGCCCTGACTCCGGTACGACTCTCCTTCGACGACCCATATCCCTACTTCACAGCGAACTTCGAGGGGACAGCCAACCTAGTACATGCGGTCTTGAAGGAGAACCCGAACTCTAGGCTGATAGTAGCGTCCACCGCGGAAGTCTATGGCTGGCAAGAAGGAGGCCGCCCAATTCGCGAAGACAGCGTTCTCAACCCAGCGTCCCCGTACGCTGTGACCAAGATGGCCGCTGACCAATACGTTCAGATGGCCAACCGAATATACCATCTGAAAGGTACAGTTCTCAGACCCATAAACAGCTATGGGCGAACCGGAGAGACCGGGTTCTTCGTGGAATACGTAATCTCAAAAATGCTCTCCGGAGAAGCATGTTACGTGGGTGCGCCCGACTCAGTTCGGGATTACATGTTTGCGGAGGACCATGTGTCGGCATACGTTGCTGCAGCCAAGAGTCCGAAAGCTGTGGGGAAGGTCTACAATGTTTCCCCCGGAAATCCCGTAACGAACGCTGAGGTGGCGGAGAGGCTCATGTCCCTGACAGGGTATAAGGGCAAGGTTGTGATCGGATCGTATCCACCCGGTTATCCTCAACGTCCAAAGTCGCAAGACCCAGCCTACTTGGTGCTGGATAGCTCGAGAATAGTGAACGATCTCGGGTGGAGGCCAAAGTACTCACTGGAGGACGGCCTAAAGATAACTGTCGACATGTGGAAGTCTGAGATAAAACGGTAGTTCCTCGGGCCTAGCCCGACGAATCCTCTGAGGGGTTTGAGGGTCAGTTTTTCCGTTGAAGAGGCTCGTCGCCCTGCTCGACGACTAGGAAGCCGGAGTATCCGCAGCTTGCGCACAAATATCTAGCAGGAAGAATCCATCCTTCAAGAGGGGCTCTGGACCTTTGAAGACGCTCTCCGCAGTTGGGACAGGCCGGAACTGTCTTTCCGGATCTTCTGAAGGAACGCAAGACTTCCAGCAGAGTGGACACTGAGCCACCCCTAGTGGAGTTCTATGCTCGTTTCCGGAAATCCGGACTGGACCAGAATCTTCTTGACCTTGTCTCTGTGATCGCCCTGAAGAATTATGCTGTTGTTCTTGGAAGTTCCTCCGCAGGCGCAGAATGTCTTGAGCTTGGTCGTTAGGTCGTGAAGGTTAACACTTTTTCCATCGATCCCTTCCACGATGGTCGCCGGTTTACCCCATTTTCGCATTTCCATACGGACCTTGACGGTCTGTTGCTCCATGCTAATGGTGCCGCAGACGCAGAGGTCTTTGGGGAGGCCGCAGGTCGAGCAAACGTCGGCCATTCTAAAAGTCTATAGCTCCCTTGTTCTCGTCCACGCCAGTATAGGTGCTTCTGGCGTATTTAAGATTGCCATCTAACTCGTTAAACTCCAAGGTAGAGGAAAAAGAGGAACCAGAAGGTCCACGCTGCCAGAAGGGCAAGTGCTACGGTGGGTTTCTCCTGCATGTCCGCTTGATTCAATGTTTCTGGGCTCAAATCGCCTCTGTAACCCTCTCGTCCCTCGCCCTAGTATCGCCGGATGGATGCCTGTTCAGGGCGGGCAGCTCTTCCCGACACCGTTAACAGTGGGTTACGCGTCTGTCGGGTTCCGGCTGAAATAGCTGCCTTTTATGTCCATGACAACCCCTGGATATCCTCAGGATATCATTTTGCTCAGCCGCTGCATATGGGATAAATACTCATAACAGGTATATACTCAACCTTCCACAGGAGTAGTGGTAATGTCAGACCGAATCAGCGTCTCTATTGAGCTTGAATTCTTCAACAAGTACCTGTTTAACGCCTTGAAAAGGAGCATCCACAACGCGACTCCGAAGAGAAAGCTGGAAATTGTCTACTACTACTCGCGAGACCCTAGAGTGAAGTTCTCGATCTCCATGACCGGGTACACTACTGCGCCCCCGCCCGCTCCCCAGTGGAGCACAGTGTTTACCAACATACAGACGATGCGACAATACCTGCGCTAGTTCGGGTTCAAGCTGTCAGGCCGAGGGCGTCCTTCAGGCCCTTGTACCTATTCCTGACTGTGACCTCTGTAACATTGGCGATTTCCGCGATCTCCTTCTGCGTCTTCTTCTCCGCCGTTAGCACGCAGGCTACATAGAGCGCAGCCGCAGCTAGCCCCATAGGGTCTTTGCCGGCTACGACACCCTTCCTTCTTGCTTCTTTGAGGACCCTAATGGCTTCCTGCTGGGTCTGCATCGTAATCTCGGCCCGGCTTGCAATCTTCGAAATACACCTGACCGGGTCTTCCACCGGCATGGACATTTCGAGCTCGCGAAGAAGCAGGCGGTAGCAGCGGGCCACGTCCTTCTTCTTGATTCGGCTGGCTGAGGCCACCTCTTTTAGCGTTCGTGGTGTTTCGGAAGAACGGCAGGCAGCGTAAAGTGATGCGGCCGCTATGGCTGCGATTGACCGTCCTCTTACGAGGCCGATGTCAAGGGCTTTTCGGTAGACAACTGCTGCGGATTCTTTGACGCTTGCTGGCACGTGAAGCTTGTCTGCCAGCCGGTTCAGCTCAGCCATGGCCTGGGCGAGGTTTCTATCGGCTGAGGAGTGTACCCGTGTCCGGATCTGCCATTTGCGGAGGCGAAGCATTTCCAGGCGTGTCTCAGGCGATAGCTGTCGGCCGTAGGCGTCCCTGTTAACCCGGTCTATTACTGTTGAGAGTCCTTTGTCGTGGATTGCGAAGGAGCTGGGTATTCCGACTCGTCCCCTCGCGTCTTTTTCTTCCTTGGTGAAGGCTCTCCATTCTGGCCCGTGGCTCATTGTGTTCTGGGAGAGGACGAGGCCGCAGTCCTGGCAGATTGTTTCGCCCTGGTCGTAGTCTTCGATTAGGTGGAGGCTTCCGCATTCGGGGCAGACATGTATCTTTCCTGGCTTTGACCCGGGTGTTGGAGCGGTCATGGGTCTTATCCTACGCTCTCCCGAATCAGTGCTGTCGGCTCTCTCTGCTGGTTGGGAGTAGCCACTAGAACTCGTCAAGTCCGGGAAAGCGAGAGCGCCGCGTTGCGTTCTGCATATAAGCGTTTCGACAAGTATATAGGCTAGGTCGGGTTTCGCGTGGAAACCTATTATGCCCATTGCGTCGCGTATGCGACGCCTCGTAGCCCGGTGGTGTAGTGGTCTAGCATAGCGTGGGCGTTTGTCTGGGCCAGACGAGTAACGCTCCTAGTGGGCTCTGGATCCTTCCACTGGTGGAGGGAGGGAGATACCCGCTGACGGGAGTTCGAATCTCCCCCGGGCTACCTTCTTGTAGCATCTGATTCAGCCCCTTTTTGACGGGAAGGACTAATGGGCACGACTCGCGGCTGGAACCCTGCAGAGTGAGGATTTCGGTTGAAATTGAAAGAAGGCATAGCTTGCGTAGGTCTGTTTTGACCTCCCGCTATCAAGCGGCCAGGATTGTCGGAGAGAGTCCTTCCGCCGTACTTATCAACGATGCCAAGAGTTGGTTCAACGGGGTAGGTATCCCGTGTTTCTGTCCAAGCGCAACGATCGCGCCGTTCAAATAACGAATCTCTGTTGTTCTGCCCTGCTCCAAGTCTTGGAGCATTGATGAACGATTAGCTGCTGTAGTCCGTAGCACTCGCTTCAGGAGTACTACTGGGTGTGGTGGGTCGATACTAACTAGTTCTGCCTTGCTGACAGCTACTCCCTCACGAAGAACCTCTCCCATTGCTTGAAGCAGTGCGGGCTCGTTTGCCAGAGTGCCATTCGGCACCCGCAAGAGCGCGGAAACCGGGTTGATGGCCGCGTTGACTATTGCCTTGGCCCAGATTGCTCCACAAGGGTTCTTCGTCACTGATGTCTTAAAGCCCGCTCTTCGAAATTCGCTGGCAATCAATGAGCACCGTTTGGAAAAAGCCTTCCCGATCTCGCCTATTCGGGTCTCCCCCCGGCCCGCATGGGCAACATGCCCAGGGCCGAGCAGGAGCGAGGCTTCAGTAGTGGTACCACCGAGAACTGCGCGCTTTCCGAAAATCCTCGTCAGCGTCTCAGTGTTCCCAAGGCCGTTTTGAAGTGTCAGGATTGACGCCTGCTTCCCAACGCGATGCATGTGTAGGCCGGCAGCGTGTTTGGTATCGTACGCCTTCACTGCGAGGATAACGAGGTCTTCTCTCGTTAGGTCTGCGGGCGCAAGTTTCGCGGAGACACGTGCGGTGACTGTCCGTCCGGAGTTTTCCTGTATCTTAAGGCCTTTCTTCCGGATGATACTAACAACGAGAGGGTTTCTGTGTACGAGGGTAACTTCGCTTCCGGCAAGGCCAAGTAGTCCTCCAAACAGGCAGCCCACTGCGCCCGCCCCGATTATGCCTATCCGCAAAAAGAGTCTAGCCTTTCAGCTTGGAGTTCAGTTTTGCCCTCTGGTCCTGATCCATCTTGAAGGAATGCTCGGCCTCAGGGAAAACATTGCTGCGAACATCGTCCGAAAATCGGCGAAGTGCATCCCTGATGATTGTTGAGAGGTCTGCGTATTTCTTGGCAAAGCGCGGAGTGAACCGCGGGGACAGCCCCAGAACATCGTGCAGAACCAGAACCTGGCCATCGCAAAACCTACCTGAACCTATGCCAATGGTCGGTACTGAAACAGACTGAGTGACAGCTTTCGCGACTTCCTCAGTTACCATTTCTAGCACGATTCCGAAGGCGCCCGCGTCCTCCAGGGACTTTGCGTCTCGAAGGAGTTTGTTTCCTTTCTCCGCGGTCTTTCCCTGGACCCGATATCCTCCCTGGAGAGTCGCTGTCTGGGGAGTAAGTCCAATGTGTGCCAGAACCGGGATTCCGATGTCTGTGATGGCTTTGACGGTCGGGGCCATCTCCATGCCTCCCTCGATCTTCACAGCCTCCATTCCCCCTTCTTTCACAAACCGGCCAGCGTTTCTAATAGCTTCCTCGGTCGATACTTGGAAGCTCATGAAGGGCATATCCGCGATTAGCAGAGGCCCTGAAGCACCACGCCTCACCGCTCTGCAAACCGGCAGCAGCTCTTCAATTGTGACGGGCATAGTAGTATCGTAGCCCAGCACGACCATCCCGTACGAGTCTCCGACAAGAATCGAATCTACGCCAACAGCATCAGCGATCATTGCTGTCGGGTAATCGTACGATGTCACCATCACTATCCGTCGTCCGTCAGCCTTCGCGTTGAGAAAGCCCTGGGGCGTAACTTTCCTCTGCTCGCCGCCGCCTGTAGTGATCAACGACTGGCCCACCTCCCTAGGTAGCCGGTAATTTCCCGGATCGCTCGGCCAAGGTTTCGGGAATTGTCGAAGCTCATTATGATCCGCTGGAGCTCAGTTTCTGGGGCACTCTTTAGAACACGAACCTCAGAGACGAGGGAGGGAAGGGCCCTGACCACGTTATCCACGATTGTTATTGATGCTGCTCGGGCCGTCCTGGACAGCGGGTTCAGGTCAATGGCTATCACAGTCTTTCCGATCTTCCTTAGCGCAGTCACCCTGTCTCCATCCTCAAGAGGTACAAGCACGACGTCTGAACCCTGAATTCCGAGAGGGTCAGTCCTCCTCCGGCTGCTGGAGATTCCAGAAATTTCCGCAGAAGCCTTGTCTCCTATACCCAGTACTTTTCGAACGCCATTCTGTCTGAGCTGAGAAGCTATCTTCTTCTCACGATTTAGCGTCCGGTGAAAGAGGTTGACCTCTACCAAAGCTGGCACCACTGACTCAAGCTGGGAAATGGCGCGCGGGACAAGCGCGGCAACGTTGCCGTTTACTGATATGACGGGACGCTTTGCGAGGAGAAGCTGAGCGGCCGCAGCCTTGGTTGCCCGTTTTGCAGATGTGAGAGTCTTCTCTCCCATGATGTAGTCGAAGGCCTCCCCCCTGCCATGGGCCACCAGCCCTTCCGGAACAACCACTCCCTTCCGCATTCCCCGGACCAATCGCTCCCTTGTTCGAAGCGATACGTAACGGGGATGAGTCTTCCGGATGTTCAAAGCAGATGAGCTCCTCGAACCGCTATCTTGCTTGTCAAGGGAACTAGGCCTGTCCTCCTTACTGTTTCGGATACCGAGCGAACATTGTCTCTGTGTACTACTGTGAAGGCGGCGTCGCCGATCATCATCATGCTAGCTCGTATTTCCTCACGGTCCATGAATTTCATGAACCGACGGAGCCGAGGGCTCACCAAGTTCAAGCAATCTGCGAAGCCCCTCGAAATTTCGACGAACACATCCAGCCGTGGCTGCCTCAGCAACCTGGCCACAAGAGTCTTTCCACAGGAATTGATTCGTGCCGTTAGGTCGGTTCGCGAGAGAACTCGTGATGTTGGAATCGGGCCGAAGCTAACAGACACCACCCTATCATTTTTCGAAACTGGAAGCTTTCTTACTTCGCCCCTACCAGGGGCTCCAGGTTTCAAACGGGCGAGAAAGCCTCCGTGGAATGCAGCTGTGACTGTTCCGAGACCTGTCTTACATTCTACTTCGGCTTTGTGCGCGACCCCAGCTGCTTCGAGTTTTGTCAGAGGTTTTCCAAGGGCCTCGTTGAGCGAGAGAGAAAGCCCCAGTGCTCCCGCACCGCTAGTGCCGTAGCCCCTTCCAATAGGAAGCACGCTTCGATGTGAAACGTGCACCTCTAGGGGGCTTGGTTCATTGTCCAAGTACTCGCGGACGACTGATTGGGAGACAACAGGGTTTCTCAGGGGTCTTCCATTGAACGAGACTTTCGTTCTGGTGCGGCGGGACCCTCGGATGAATACTTCTGTGACGACTCCGTGCTCAAGCGTCACGCCTGCGCCTGTGGACCCAACCATCGCCACGTCCTTTCTGCCTAGGTGGACTGTGAAGAATCCTGTAACCTGGCAAGGAGAATACGCGACTGCTGTTGAGGAGTGCATCTCGTCCAATCGTATAGGCCTGGGTCTTGGACTTCCACGATTCCACTCTATTCTGTGTCTGGCTCTGAAGACTTTAAAGTGCAAGGAAGGGAGCCCGGCTTTCGAGCCTGGAATAACTCGGGATTCACAGTGAAGGGCCTCTTGCTAGCAGGTGGTTTCGCAACCCGTCTCCGTCCTCTCAGTTGCTCCAAGCCTAAGCTCCTATTCCCAGTTGTCGGCGTCCCCCTAATCGACCTCATGTTAACTTGGCTGAAAAGCGGAGGGGTAGACGAGACTATTCTGGCGGTGAACCATCTCTCGGAGAAGCTCAGGATGGAGATAGGGGAGGAGAGGCTTGGCTCCAAAGTTCTATTCTCGGTGGAGCGGGAACCCCTAGGAACCGCCGGCCCCATCAGACTCGCAAGAGAAATGCTTGGCACAGGAGGCTCATTCATCGTTGTAAACGGCGATATCGTAAGCGACATCGACCTTGCGGAAATGGTGAAAGCCCACCAAGACCATTCAGCTATCGCGACTGTCGCTCTTGTGTCCGCGAAAGACCCAAGGCAGTATGGCTCTGTCACCATGACTAGGGACGGGCTGATTTCCAAGTTCGAGGAAAAGAAGCCCGGTCGAGTCCGGTCTGGGCTCATCAACGCTGGAGTTTATGTTCTCTCCCCGGATGTTTTAGATTACATTCCCGACGGTGGGGCTGCCAGCCTGGAACGAGATGCCTTTCCGAAACTGGCAGAGAAGGGACTGATCCGAGGCTGGAAACATCACGGATACTGGTACGACATCGGACGAATCTCCGAATACAGAAGAGCCAACATGGAACTTCTAGGCAGAACACAGATGCGCGAGAGTGAAGGCAAAAGGAACGACCTGAGGGACGGAAAAGCAATACCTCCACTTCATGTCGGAAATAGCGCTAGGCTTGGCAGGAAGGTCCAGCTGGGTCCCAACTGTATTCTCTCGGAGAGGGTAACAGTCGGCGATAGGTCGAAGGTCAGGAATTCTATCGTGTTCGAAGACACAAGGATTGGAAACGAATGCATTCTCGATGGTGCCATCGTCGGGGAGAGGGTCGCCATTGGGAGTAGGTCGAAGATTGGACGAGGGACGATTATTGCAGGAGAGATTTCGCTGCCAGCTGGGTCAGTTGTAAAGCCGGGTTCTGTCATCCTCTCTTGACATATGGAATTGCCGTGTTGAATCTGATTTGAAGAAGGTGCCGAGGCTCTTTGGGACGAACGGAATTCGAGGCGTGGTGGGAAAGGACATCGATGTGGATTTCGCCTTCAGGCTCGGATGCAGCGTATCAGCTCTGTTTCGGACCGGCGGAGTCCTTGTTGGGCGTGACGGTAGAGATTCTAGCCGGATGCTGGAGGAGGGACTCGCCGCGGGAATTCTCTCTCAGGGGCGCAACGTTGTCTCAGCCGGACTGATACCTACGCCTGCCCTGCAGTTTCTCGTAAAAGACACTGCCGCGGAAGGGGGAGTTGTGATTACGGCAAGTCATAATCCTCCAGAGTATAACGGGTTCAAGGTCGTAGACTCGGATGGAGTGGAGGTTCCCCGGGGAAAAGAAGAACGAATTGAGAGGATGATGGATGCGAGACAGTGGAGGTTCAGCAAGAAAACCGGGAAACGGCTCTCTCCAGAAGGATTGCTCGAAACGTATCTTCGAAGCTTGAAACATCACTCGGGAGTGACGGGTAGGCTTTTGCGTGGTTTGAGAGTGGTCGTGGATTGTGGTAATGGGGTCGCAGGGCTAACCACACCTAGGGTCCTGGCCGAGTTGGGATGTGAAGTCGTGACGATGAACGACAACATTGACGGCAGGTTCGCGGGACGGCCCTCGGAGCCCAGGCCGGAAAACCTCGGGGGCCTGTCTAGGATCGTGTTGGAGGAGGGAGCGGATTTGGGGGTGGCTCACGACGGCGATGGAGACAGGGCCCTGTTTGTGGATGAGACCGGAACTGTTCACTGGGGAGACAGGACATTCGCGTTGGTCGAGGATGAAGTGTTGAGGGAGAACCGGGGCGGTAGGGTTGTGACGCCCGTGAACTCGTCAATGGCGGTGCGTGAGATTGCCGCAAAACGTGGGGGTAAGCTGGTTCTGACGAAGGTTGGTAGCATATTCGTGTCCCGGACAATGCTGGCGACGGGGGCGGTACTTGGGGGTGAGGAGAATGGCGGAATCTTCTACGCCCCCCACCATCCTGTGAGGGACGGGACAATGGCTGCTCTGCTGGTTTTGAAGGCAATGGCTAGAAACAGGATGAAGTTGTCGAGGCTGTTGGGCCGGTTGCCGAGGTTTTTCATGGCTAAGGAGAAGTTTGAGTGTCGCGAGGATGCACGTAAGAAACGTGCGATTGCACGGCTGAGAGCGAGGCTTGGGAGGAGAGTGACCAGCACTCTGGACGGGGTACGGGTTGAT